>NZ_JACIYL010000001.1 GCF_014359955.1 Thermogutta sp.
GGCCGAATCTGCGCGGTTGCGCACGTGTTCAGTCCGCACGTGACGACTCCCCAAAGCAACAGCGAAGCCCAACCCACCGCAGCAGCGAATCTTCTCTGGCGCATCAGATTCTCTCCCCGTGCTGGCAGCCCAGCCTTTCCGCCGGACTCATCGACCCACACTGCCCTTTTCTTGGACGAACTGTGCGTTCCCCTCGTTCCAAAACCCCCTGATCTTTCCCCAATGGTACCCAGTATGAGGGGATACCGTCAATGCGCCGACGGTTTCAAGCCTCGCCCATTTCGCAAGAATCCATGAGATCAAACGGACACCGCGTCTCGTAAGGGCAATTCTTAGATTGCCCCTACCTCCGGATCGGAGGGGCACGCTTGTCGTGCCCGGTCATGCAAAACGGAGTATCCGACATTAAGCGACGGACCTGACAAGCAGGTCCCTCCGGGGTCCGGGCTGAAGCGTGCTTGTGCCCAGGGCGTTGTCCGGGTCCGTGCCGCTTTCCGGCGGCCGAAAAGTCGGGATGACTCAGAGCTGCCCCCGGGGCCACGCACAACGGGAAGCTAATGGATTGCCTTGGCGTCCAGCGCCCAGAACTCGCGGGGATCGTAAGAGTGGAATAGCCGCGCAACAGCCGTGGCCAGCACCGAGACGTACTCTTTACGAAAGTCCGATTCCGGCAGCTCGGAGGTGGGTATGACGCTGTTGGGAGGATAATTGATCTGGTCGAGTGTCTTCTCAAAGACCTGCTGATTGGTGGCACAATCGTGGACGGTTACGTGCAGGGTGGCCGTCCCCTGGTACACCGTCTGCCCTTTGTACAGGCTGAACGCCTCAATATCGACCCCGATCACCATATCCGCACCGACACCGCGTCCCACCTCGACATAGCTATCCCAATCGTGTTCGTCCATCCACTGCTCGACCTTCTGCGGATCGATCCATTGGGTCTTCGGCACTCGCTGCACCAGAATGGCGTGGATCCGCCGAGCCAGCGCCTTGTCCACGTGGGCATCTCGGTAACTGAGGCTGATCACAGGTCGCGCCACAATAGCCACTTTTTTGTCTTTGAGGCCTGCGAACTCGGGCTTGACATCGGATTGACCTGTGACCCAGAGCGCTGTCGCCAGGGCACTGCAACCACTGCTCGCCAGCATCACCACAAGACAAACCGTCATCCATGCGGCTTGCCGATTACCAGTCCAACCCAACCCGTTCATGGCCATCCTTTGCACAATGAGGAAAGATCCAAACCATTGCCGGCGGTTGTGAGTTGCACCCTCACCACCTTACCACAGGCGAAAGATCAGACGGACCAACCATTCCGTCACAATAACCCCCAGGAAAATGATGAGGGTCTGATTGAAAGCCGCCATGGAGAATTTCGGTCCGCCAATCCCGGTCAAGCCGGAGATCACAGCGGCCAGCCCCACGACGGCCGCCGCCATCGCCAGGATCGTGCCGCTGACACTCGCCTGGAGCGCCGCTCGCCACTGACCCCGCACCCAGTGCGACCACGCCGTGGTCATCCCGCAGGTCGGACACCGCAATCCGAACCACCGCACCATCGCGCACGGGGGCAAGCCCAGTTGCTCATGTGTTCCGAAACCGCTGGGGGAAGGCTGTAACTGCCAGGCCACACCCAAAAGTCCCAGGACCACAAGGCCGAACACCAGCCGAGCTGCTCGCGCCAGGGGGCTCAGCCGTCCGGTGCCACGGCCTCTTCGGGACTTCACCGAGGACGGATCGCGCCCGTCATCGGCTTTCAGCGACTCGGTCATGACAACTGTTGGCTGGGGCGAAGCATAACGCGAGCAGCGATTTGACACAAGGTCGCTTCCTTCAGATCTTCCTCGCGCAAACAAATCCGCCAGATTCCCTGAGCCTTGCCCGTGCTCGGGTCCACTTCCACGATAGTGCCATTGAGGCGGACATCATCCGTGGCCACGTCGAATGGCGTCGGCTCAAATGTTCGGGTGGTGTGGAGGACCCTGTCAATCCGCCGCCCGATGATACTTTCGTGAGGTCCCGTCATGCCCACATCGCACTGAAACGCCGTCCCACCGGGAAGAATCTGTTCATCGGCCGTGGGCACATGCGTGTGCGTTCCCAGCACGGCGGAGACCCGCCCGTCCAGATACCGGGCGAGCGTCTGCTTGTCACTGGTGGCCTCCGCGTGAAAATCCACCAGAATCACCTTGACCGATCGGGACAGGCGACTGAGGACCCGGTCGGCAGCCGCCAGGTAACAGTCCACCGGGCGCATGAATACCCGCCCCAGAAGACTGATGACCGCCACAGGCTCCCCGTTAACTGCCGAAAGAATAGTGTACTCCCGGCCGGGTGCTTCTGCGGGATAATTCGCAGGACGGACGATCCGGGAATCCGACCGCAGAACAGGTTCCAACTGCCGACGGGCGTAAATATGGTCCCCCATTGTGATGCAATGGGCCCCCGCTTCCACCAGTTCGTAAAAAAGCTCGGGGGTCAAGCCAGAGCCCCCGGCGGCGTTTTCGGCGTTGACGACGATGAAATCGAGCCGGAAAATCCGCAGCAGAAACGGGAGGGCACGGCATGTGATTCGCCGTCCCGGTTTCCCCACCACGTCACCGATCAGCATCAATCGCACAGAAGCGCCTTTCGTTGCAGACGATCATGAGGCTCTTGCCGTTCCTCGTTCCGTACGTCACATCGGACCCACAAATTGGCGACCTTTCGCCGGGCTGTTTTCAGCGCGCGATCTCCGTACACCGCGTCTCCCGGAGCACCGTCACTTTGATCTCACCGGGGTAATTGAGCCTTTCTTCGAAGGCCCGGGCAATGTCCCGGCAGATTTTCGCAGCGATCTCGTCCGTCGTTTCTTTTGCGTTGACCATCACGCGAAGCTCTCGCCCGGCCTGAATGGCGTAGGCCTGCTCCACGCCCGGAAAACTGCAGGCGATGCTTTCCAGCTCTTCCATGCGCTTGATGTAGCGTTCCAGCGTTTCGCGGCGGGCTCCGGGTCGGGATGCACTGCAGGCATCCGCCGCCGCCACAATGACGGTGTAAGGATTCTCCACCCGCAAGTCCTCGTGGTGTGCCGCGGCAGCATGGATGACTTCCGGCGGTTCACCGTAGCGGCGGAGCAGATCCGCGCCGATTTTGGGATGTCCGCCTTCCGCCTCATGGTCGGCGGCTTTCCCGATGTCGTGCAGCAAACCGCACCGCCGGGCCAGGGCTCCGTCGAGACCGAGTTCGTCCGCGATCATCCCGGCGAGGAAAGCAACCTCGATGGAGTGACGAAGCACATTCTGGCTGTAACTGGTGCGGAAGTGAAGTCGGCCTAACATGTACACCAGACGCTCGTGGAGCCCCCGCACATCCACTTCCTGACAGGCCGCCTGCCCCATCTGGCGAATGAACTCGTCCATCTCCTGCTGGGTTTCGGCCACAACTTCCTCAATCCGCGAGGGATGAATCCGCCCATCGGCGATCAGTTTATTGAGAGCAATCCGTGCAATTTCCCGCCGAACAGCGTCGAATGCGCTGACAATCACCACGCCGGGTGTGTCGTCGATGATGACATCCACGCCGGTGACCTTTTCGAACGTGCGGATGTTCCGGCCCTCGCGACCGATAATCCGCCCCTTCATCTCGTCGTTGGGGATATCGACCGTACTGGTCGTCGTCTCCGCTGTGTGGGCCGCCGCATAGCGCTGGATGGCCGTCAGAAGAATATCCCGGCTTTTCTGTTGACACATCTCCTGCAGCTTTTGCTCGTATTTGAGGACGAGCGAGCCGACCTCTTGCTGAAGCTGCGATTCGAGAAGTTCAAGCAGCCGCTTGGTGGCCTCTTCCCGACTCAGGCCGCTCACCTCATGGAGCACCTGCCGTTGCATATCGAGCAGTTTCTGGAGTTCCTCTTTGCGCCGGTTGACCTCCTCCAACCGCTCGCTGAGGCGGCGCTGCGTGGTCTCCACGATCTGTTCCTGACGACGGAGCTGGGCCGCCTGCTCCTCGATGGCATCTTCCCGCTTTTCCAGGGCCCTCTCCCGTTGATGGAGTTCCTCGCGGATTTTCTGAAATTCCGCCTCGCGGGCTGCCCGCTCCTGGAGATCCCGCTCCTTGAGTTCCAGCTCGGTTCGCCGCTTGAGGTCCTCCGCCTCCCGCTGGGCCTGCTCGACAATCCGTTTTGCCTCGGACTCGGCGTCTTTGCGCCGCAGGTAATCGATCAACTTGGTGACGGTGAACGTCAATCCCGCAACAAGGACGCAAACAACTGCCAGAAAGATAAGCTGATTGGGTTCGAACACGGCCAACGCCCTCACTTTCTTTCGGGGCGAGGGCCTTGATCACCTGAGATTCAGAGCAAGCTGGCGGAACCTCAATTCAGGGCAGGAACAGAGAGATTTGGGGGGATCTTCCCCCGTCCTGTTGTCGGCACCCAGCCGGCTCCATCTTTCCTGCACCGAAGGGACCACACAGAGAAAAGGCGAGAAGACGGCCCGGCCGGTCCTGCCAGAGTGCGCAAACGAGTCACCCTGCTCCCGACTGCCCCCGCAAGAGAGACAGCCCACCTGTGATTCCATTCGCGTTCGTCACCAACCACGCACGTTCGCAGTACAGCCTGTTCGGTGGCACTGGAAGCAGATTGCGCTTGGCGCCGCGAATCCGACACGGATTGTGGTTCCTTCCCGGCAAGCAACCTGCTCACTTCGCCGGGTGATACAATCCGAGTGGGGCCCGCGCCGATTTGCGCTGCCTGTGTACCAGGCCAAGCTCCCGCGCCGCCCACCTGGACTTCCCAGGCGATCCAAGCAATGACGACGACTACCAGCAGGAGAATACCGACCATAACCTGTGCGTCAAAAGGTTCCGATCGCCGTGCGACCGGAACTCCGATCAGAGGTTACTGAACTGATTCCTCCGGGAAGTTCCGGAGGTTAGCGTCTTCTCGGCCTTTGCTCACCCTCAGGAAATCGAAGGCCTTCGCATCCCGTCTAGTTATGACGATCTGCTTTTCACCAAACTCTACTGGAGCGTTTCACGGACGCCTGTTCCGGGCCGTGACCGCTCTTTTGACTCATTGTTATCATATACGAGGTTCGGTGGCCCCGCAACTCCAGTTCCAACCGAATGTGAATTTTCCGTAAACGGCCCATTGACTACGGTCGAGCTGCCAATGTCTCTGCATCCTCTAGAAAAAAAATTCCTGGAAGTTTTTTCTGCTGAACGTCGCGGAAGCTGGCCTATCGTCATCGCACTTTCCGGCGGTCCGGATAGCGTCGCCCTGTTCCATCTTGTTCGCCGAACGCA
Source organism: Thermogutta sp. (assembly GCF_014359955.1). Taxonomy (GTDB): domain Bacteria; phylum Planctomycetota; class Planctomycetia; order Pirellulales; family Thermoguttaceae; genus Thermogutta. The sequence continues at coordinate 5,287 of NZ_JACIYL010000001.1, forward strand.
CCCGACCAACGCTGGCCCCCTGGTGGTCGTTCACGTGAATCATCAGTTGCGTGATGACGAATCGGAGGAAGATGCCCGATTTTGCGCGCAACTCGCGCGACAGGCCGGCGTCGCTTTTCGCCTTTTCGTTCGCCCCGTCCGAGAAGAAAATACCCCCGGTTTGGGGATTGAAGCGGCTGCCCGCCGCCTGCGCTATCAGGCCCTCCGCGAAGCGGCAGAAGACGCCGGGGCCCGGTATGTTCTCACCGGCCACACCGCCAACGACCAGGCCGAGACGATCCTCTACCGCGTCTTTCGCGGTACCGGATTGCGGGGTCTGTGCGGGATTCCGCGGTCCCGCCCTTTCGGTCCTGGGGCCCTCTTTCGACCTCTTCTCGGAATCTTTCGCGAAGAGTTACTTCATTACCTGCACGACCACAACTGGGGCTACCGTTGCGACAGGACGAACGAATCCACTGACTTCGCCCGTAACTGCATTCGCCACGTGATCTTTCCCGAAGCCGTTCGCGGTGTCCACCCCGCTGCCGTGGAAGGCGTGCTCCGCGTGGGGCTGAACGCTCAGGACGCCTGGGCGTTTCTGGAGTGCGTCGTCAACGAGGCGATCACCGACTCGCTGGTATCACAATCCCCCACGGAAGTGGTCATCCGCCGGGACGCTGTCGCGGGCCGACATCCGTTTGTGGTGCAGCAGATGGTTCTTGAACTCTGGCGCCGGCAACAATGGCCGCTCCGCAAACTGACCCGTGCGCACCTCCTCCAACTGACGGAGTTCATGCGTGGGGCCAGCCCACCCCCTTGCCGGCATTTCCCCGGGGCAGTGGAAATCCGCTTTTCGGAAAAGCACGTTATTTTGACCCGCCCTGCCGAGCGTCAGTCGCCACCGATCCCATCCGACCCGCGCGACGATGAGGAATTTGGAGGAGCCGATCTCGGAATCGATACGTGATTGTGTGTGTTACCTTCCTTTCCGACCGCGCATCAAAATAATGATCGGTGCGTGGGCAAAAGGGCTGTGCCCGCCGTCTCTCCCACCGGGTTCGTAAAGGGGACATCTTTTACAAATTTTACGGAATACCTTTACAGAATTGCGATCCCCCGAGGTCGGCCATCGGCCGTTATAATGGCAATCACAAAGTCTTCGAGACGTGTAGTGTCCTCGCTGTCCGCGAGTGTCCAAAGGACAGCGATCCAGCTCGGGTCGGATTCTGCGTCATTCTGGCATCATTGGGAGGGTTAACACACGATGCCTATTTACGAGTACACCTGCGAGAAATGCGGCGCTCAGTTCGAACTTCTCATCCGCAACAACGAAGAGCCGCGGTGCCCCCAGTGCGGGACGACCGACGTGGCGAAGCAATTGAGTAAGCCTGCGGTCTCAATCAGTGCGGGCAGCTCATCCACCGCCGATGTTCCGCCCTGCGGTGCCCCGCCCGGCTGCTGCGGCGGAAATTGCAATCTCTTTGACCAGAATTAGTCACAACCAACCCGCTTCCACGAAATCGCTCCCGATCTCCGCCCAACGCCCGCTGTTACGGAATCGCGAAGGCGAGCGCCGTCCAGTAACCACCTTCGGCGAGCGCCGCCCTGACGCTGAGCGGGAAGGGATCGAGAATCCACGGTGCACAACTGCCCGGCCGGTAATAGCCGAGGGCATAGACGCATTCATTCGGCGGGTTCAGTCCCATCTTGTAGGGCAGTATGGGAACCGTCAGGAAGAAGTGCGCCGCTGAGGCGAAGGGCTGGACGATCGGTCCCAGGTTATGGCCATAACGTTCCACGGCCACCTGCTCAAAGTACAGGGGTTTGTGGCACAGGGCGGAGGCCGTCCAGGTGAAAACGATCGGCTTCCAGTTTCTCTCCACGAACTCACCGCCCTGGAGCGGACACTCGACGGGGAACTTCCCGGGCTGCGGGGCGATATTGTTGGTGATTTCCGTGATTTTTCGCAGCCGGTCCGGCGGTGGACACTCGTCTTTACCGACGCCCGGCACCTGCGCAAGCTGTTCCTCCATGGGACGCTGATCGATCGGCCCCTGCGGTAGGGTCTCCAAAAGCTGCCCCGGGGGAGCAGGCGGAGCAGGTGGTTGCCCCGACGGCGGCGCTGTTTCCTGAAACTTCTGGGCGGACGATCCCGCCATATGAGTCCCTTCCGGTAAAGGTGGGGGAATCAATTCGGCCGGAGTTTGCAGCGGTCGCGGTGTTGGAATCTGAGCGACCTGCCCGGCGACATTGGCTGGCGTTTTGGCCGGTTGAGAGCTTTGCCGATCACCAAACGGGTCTGCCAGCGGATCATCCACCGGTTCCGCATTCCCGAGCACCGGAACTTCCAGAACAACCGCCACAGTCCGGTCGGCCTCTGGGGCCTCATCTGCTGTGGGATTCGCGTGCCGCCCTTCCCCCGGGTCCACAGCCAAGGCCGAGACTCTCTCGGCTCCGTCGGATGTGACGCCAGAAGGCATGACTCGGTCCGGTGGAAGCCAACGCAACTCCACACCTTTCGACGCTGGTGCCGGCAAGGCACCGCGCGAGACTTCCTGCTCGCTCCGGGGAGCGCTGCTCACAGAAACCGAGCGGACGTTCCGCCATTCGCCCGAGAAACAATGAGCTGGCGCAACCGCCGCAGCGGTCAATCCTAAAAATGCAGGCACGACAAGCAAAGCACGTAACGGATGACTGGTAGTCATCGGGGGCCTCCATGCCCGGCAAACCTCAGGACTCTTCGCTCTCGTAATCCACGGAGTAATTGGGCGACTCCTGCGTGATGGTGATGTCATGAGGATGGCTTTCCCTCACCCCTGCCACCGTCACCTGGATGAAGCGGGCTTTCTCCCGCAGCTCCTCGATGTTTCGGGCCCCGCAGTACCCCATCCCGGCCTTCAGTCCTCCCACAAGCTGATAGACAAAAGGACCCAATGGCCCGCGATAGGGAACCCTTCCCTCCACCCCTTCTGGCACCAGCTTTTCCGGTTGGTGTTGTTCTCCCTGACGATAGCGCTCGCTGGAACCTTGAATCATCGCGCCGAGGGACCCCATCCCACGATACGCTTTGTACACTCGCCCGCGGTACAGGATGCGTTGCCCGGGGCTCTCGTCCAGTCCGGCCAGTAAACCACCGAGCATCACTGCATGGGCACCGGCCGCAATGGCCTTCGTTATGTCGCCCGAGTATCTAATCCCTCCGTCGGCAATGACTGGGGTATCGGTTCCTTTTGCCGCTTCCACGGCTGCCATGATCGCCGAAATCTGAGGCACCCCCACCCCCGTGACCACGCGGGTGGTGCAAATGGATCCTGGTCCGATCCCCACCTTGACGGCATCGGCGCCCGCCTCAATCAGTGCCTTCGCCCCCTCGTAAGTGGCCACGTTTCCCGCGATGATATCCACGTCGCGGTTCTTCCACTGGCGTTTCAATTCCCGCACAGTTTCGATGACGTTGGCGGAATGTCCATGCGCGCTGTCCACGCAAATGACATCCACCCCTTTTTCGATCAATTTTTCCGCCCGTTCATAATCGTGAACGCCAATCGCTGCCCCCACCCGAAGCCGTCCCAACTCGTCTTTGCAGGCGTTGGGAAACCGCCGCTGGTTATCGATATCCTTGATCGTTATAAGCCCCGTCAGTCTAAATTCTTCGTCAACCAGCAAAAGTTTCTCGACCTTTTTTTCCATGAGAATCTTCTCAGCCTCGCTGAGCGTTATAGTCCCCGTGGCCGTTACAAGGTTCTCTTTTGTCATCACTTCAGCCACAGAGACATCGAGATTCCCCAGGAAACGCAAGTCGCGTCGGGTGACGATGCCCACGAGTTTCCGATCGGGCAAAACGATGGGGATTCCCGAAACATTGAGCTGGTCCATCAGTTCCCGGGCTTGCCGGGCGGAAGCCGTCGGGGGAAGCGTGGCGGGATTATCGATGATCCCGTTGGCTGTCCGCTTGACTTTTTCAACTTCCGCCATTTGCCGGGCGATGGACATATTCTTGTGAATGACGCCCAGTCCCCCTTCCTGGGCCAGGGCGATCGCCATCGCGCTTTCCGTTACAGTGTCCATCGGCGAGCTGAGAATCGGAATTCTCAGCCGGATGCGGGGCGTCAGGCGTGTGCTCACATCGACTTCCGCAGGCACAACGTCACTGTACGCCGGCAACAACAGGACGTCGTCAAAGGTGATGGCGTGACCGATTATCTTGGGATGGTTCTGCATCGCGAGGCTCCCCGGAAAAGCACAAAAGGACATTCAGGGTGAGGAATTGTATTAGTATCCGAGATGAGCCCCGGAATGGCAAGGATGAGCCGGGCGTCGATTCAGTGTCCGGAGCCGTCTTCCGTGGTGGACCACTGGAGTCCTTGAAGTTCGGGGAGAAGGCCCGGCCTGATCCACTCGGGAGGGAGTTCAGAGACTCGTCGGGGAAGGAAATGCCATCGCAAACCGCCGGGATGTCGCAGGGTCGGCTGCAAGCCGTAGTCGATAAGTTCTACGGTCGTGCGGCGCACCAGGCGGCCTTCTCGATCCACCTCCCGCGAAGTTTGACACACGATCGCCCCCGGCACTTCGGGAGACAGCAGCGAGAGTGTCGTGACCGTTCCCCGGTCATACTGTTGCACGGTCTTCACCTGAGAAGCGCTCAGCAGTTGACGTCCCACCCGACACGGAACATCCAGCACTGTGATCTCGGTGGTCGATTGTTCGAGAACTCTCCCCGTAGCGGTATCCGTGACCGTGGCTTCCTTCTTCAGGACATACGGCGGCACAACCGTGGAGTACCAGATTTTGCTCACCGTCCGCACCGTTGAGAGGAGGTTGTTGACCTCCATAACCCGACAATCAATGGTGCGTCCCTCGATGGAGAGTGCCGCGCCTCCGAGATCTCTGATCTGCAACGTCCCACCAAGGGGCTCGCCATGAAACCCCTGACGCACGACGTGGGGTTCAGTCCGAAAACGTTTCCCCGCCATCTCCACCAGGACTTCCACCCGAATGGCCAGGGACGTGTCCGTCACTTCTTCCAGCGTGAAGCGGGTTTCCGTGACGCTCACCATCTGCCGCCCGTCCTCCATGCTCTCCGTGGTGGCGCGGAGCACCTTCCATGCCCCCACCTCGAATTTACCCCAGGGATGAATTTGCCTGGGCACATTCGGCGGAGGTGGAGCGGCCGATGGCTGCTCCGCCCCGGCCACCGCTGTCAGTCCGCACATGAGGGCCGGTACCAGCGCCAGCCACAGCCACTCGCTCCCCATCCGCAAAAAGTGTTTCACACCAAACAACGCGCGAAAATGGAGGCCGAAAGCAAAGCGGCGCAGGCCACGAACTGAAACGTCATATCGATCGGCCATCAAGGCGGGAAAATGGCAAGACATGGAAGTGGAAGGCGGGAAAAACGTTATTCAGAACAGGACAGGGCCAAGGGTACACTGGCCCACCCTTCTTCTCGTCCGTGCCGGAATTCCAAGCTGCCCCACCTGTCATTTATACGGCTTCAGAAGCCGGCGAACAAGCCCTTTGGGGGGACCGGCCTCACCACCACGTGAGATCCGGTTCACTGGGAAGGTGATGGCTCCTCCACGGTCAAAAGTTCATTTTCACGCCAGTGGGACAGAGTTTGTACGCTGCCGCTGGGCCAAAAGATCGAAATCTTTCTCACCGCCCCCAACCCGTTCAAGCCGACCGTGACAATCGGCTCCACCTGGGAGAGATAACCCCGCGTCCGAGTGACATCCCGGCGGAGGACCGCTTTCTCCGTCTCCACCTCGACCCACGCCCCGATACCCTCCCGATTGCTCTTTGTGCCAACAAGCTGAAGTCGCAAAAAACGTTTTGCAGCCAGGGAATTTTCGAAGATCCTGGCCGGACGATCAATCTGGGTGACGACCAGATCGAGATCTCCATCATTATCGAAGTCGGCATACGCCGCCCCGCGTCCTACCAGGGGTTCCAAAAATTCTTTGCCCACCTGGCTGGCCGTGACCGGAATGAACTCTTCCACCGCCTCCGGTCCCGCATTCCAGAAGAGCCGCATCGGCTGGGCGAAATGCTGGGTGCTTTGCACGCGGGCAATTTCAGGCTCGACGTGGCCATTTACCGAAAGGATGTCGAGGCGTCCATCCAGGTCATAGTCCCAGAAGAAGGTGGCGAATGTCAAGTCCGGGCGAGTCAACGGCCCGATTCCACTCGAAACCGCCTCATCGGTGAAGAGTTTGACTTGAGGATCAAGCACATAAAGGGCCGACATCTCATTGGCAAAATTGCCAATCACCACCCCGAGGCAGGGGTCATTGCGGTAAAAGGCAGCGTCAATCCCCATGGCGCCCCTGGCATGACCGTCGCTATCGAAGGCGATCCCTTTTTCCAGTCCAATCTCGGTGAACGTCCCGTCCCCTTGATTCAGAAAAAGGAGGTTTTGCACCGTATCATTAGCCACCACGAGGTCAGGATAGCCGTCCTGATTGACGTCCACCACCCGAACTCCGAGCGTCTTCGCCAGAGGAGCGCCCGTGGCGGGATTCCGGACGTGCATGCCGGCCTTCTCGGAGACGTCCTCGAACGTTCCATCTCCCCGGTTATGGTAGAGGCAGGGAAAAGTCGCGCCGAAAGAGAGAGGCGGCCCGTAAGCCCTCCCCAATCCTACCAGTTGGAATCCCTGCTGGAGATCCAGTTCCCGCGACCACTTGACGTAGTTTCCCACAAACAGGTCCAGATAACCGTCCCGATCGTAGTCGAAAAACGTGGCGGCTGTGCTCCAGGCATCCTCGGCGCCCGCCAGACCGGCTTCTTCGGTCGCGTCCACGAAGTGTCCCTGTTTGTTCCGGTAAAACCTGTTGGGCCCCACCGCGGTGATGAAGAGGTCAGGCCAACCGTCGTTGTCCACGTCACCAACCGCCACCCCCATCCCGTAAATGTGCACACCTCCCAATCCAGCTTCCTCGGTCACCTCGCGAAAACGCCAGTTCCCAAGATTCTTGTACAGCCGAAGGCTGCCGCGATAGGGCGCGGGCACCGGTTTCCAGGGCCAGGGCATCCCACTGACGAACAAAATGTCGCACAGCCCATCGTTGTCGTAATCAAAGGCTGCGCATCCGCCCCCCATCGTCTCCGGCAGGAGTTTTTCCCCGTAGGCCCCGCTGACGTGGATGTAATCCACGCCCGTCTTTTCGGTGACGTCGTGGAAGATAACGACCGGCGGCTCGCGAGGTGGCGCTGGACGAAATTGAGGGACGTTCATCAGCGGTTTCGTTTCCGGTGGTCTGCTGAAGGGATTCCAGAGCGATAGCACCACGGCCAGCACCAGGCCAGCGGCCGCGATCGCCCCGCCCACCCAGGAGAAGCCTCGCCACGGTTTTCGATTGACTTGCTCATTGACCATAAGCCGCAGACACTTCACAAACATTTAGCGAGTCAGAGGACGTTTGCACGGGCTCGCGCGGGAGTGGGATTCAACCCGGCGGCACCTGACGGTCGGGACAGTTCACGAATTGCCCCACAACAAATTGCACCCATGCCATCTCAAGGCGATCCTTGCAAAAGTCGGGGCCGGATCAGCGCGATCCTCCTCCCGCCTTCGGTCGGCCGATAAAGCTACCTTCACGGTAGATTCCCTCCCGCAACCGATTGTTTTTCGCCGGCGTGTTCCATGCGGGAAGAATCATTCCTCGCGGCTGCTACGGCGGTGCTGGTTTTTCGTTCCAGCGCTGGCTTCAGTCGATAGACCGCCACGGCCTCCGCCGCCCGATCTGCCCAGGGATACCTGGCCCGGGCGGCAGCCACCGCGTAATCGCGGGCGTTGTCGTCGGGTTTGTACCGCCGATGGGCCTCCCGATGCGCCTTCGCCAGCTCGTTCTCGCCCAACATCTGGTACAAAAGCGCGAGATTGTAATGTGCGGTGACATTCTCAGGATCCAACGTCAGGGTCCTCTCAAACACGTTGACAGCCTCCCGCAGCAACTCGTCCCTCTGCGGACGCTGCGCCGGGCTTCGATAGCGCCGCGCCAGATCGAACAGAGTTTCCCCGAACAAGTTATTCACCTCGTAATCGAAGCGAAAATCGAATCGGCGACGAACGAGTTCTCCCTGGGGTTCCTGCTGGAGGAGCTGCCGCAACGTGTCTGCCGCCTCCTTGATGTGGCCCTGCTGACGGTTGATGACCGCGCTCAACCAATTCACGGTCCACCAGGGCACTTCATCCGCAGGCCAGCGCGCCGTCCGTTGTAAAGCCGCCGTGGCCGCATCCAGTTCGCCTTCCACCTGATAGGCCCGGGCCAGGTTGATCGGCCCGTGGACCACTCCCAACTTTTCCACCTCTTCAAAGGCTTCCCTGGCCTGCCGCAATTGAGACTTGCCTTTCAACAGCAGGCCGATCCCGTAATCGTTCCATCGTTCCCAGGTCGCCACCGCCGGAGCCGGTTCCCGGGAATCCCGCCATGCGACGCTGTTTTTGGCATCTTGTGCCGCAGGGACTTGCTCCGCGACGGGCAGCGTCACCGCGTCACGGCAAATCTCTGTGATCGGCAAGGTATTGATGTACCCCTGCGGTGTCTCGCCCCGGATGGGAGGTTCATCCGGTTTTCTCTGGCTCACCACGAAATGCATCAATTCCCAGTCGAATTTTCGATAGAGGACCCTGGCCTCCAGGCGGATTTCTTTGCCCGCCCATTCACGAGGAACATCCACCAAATAGTGCACCACGGCCGCAGCGCCGGGGGGAATTTGATGGTCGTACAACGGGACGAAAATATCCTGCGGATTTCGCCGCGCGATCCGATTTCCGTTCCTGTCGAGCATGAACACATTGAGGAAATAGCTGTCCCGATCAACCTCTCCTTTGGCGTCCAGGGAACCGCTTTCCGCCACCAGCTTGCCATCCACCTCCACCCGCAGGTTGATCCAGACCTCATTGGAATCCGTTGTCCCCTGGGTGAAGGCGTGGCCGGTCTTCAGATTCCGCACGACAACCTCCAACACGTACGGTTGCCCCGGCGCAAGGACCGGCACGCGGGGTCGCAAGGGCGCCGCCAGAGGCCCGTCCACTGTGGTCCCCCAGCGCAGGCCAAACAAATCAATGCGCAGGACGTCTTTCAAGAAAGCCTGGTGTTCCGCCACCACATCGTCCCGTCCCCGCAAATAGGGAAGCGCCGTGTTGGCTGCCGGAAAGAGATGGCTTTTGACGGCCAACCCGGGTAGCCCTGCGTACGCCTTCGCTCCAAAATCCTGCGATGCCACCGGCGGCATATGACATTCCGCGCAGTTTTCCTTGGCCACCGGCGGATAGTAGAAACTCCTCAGACTGTGCCCCGAGACGCCGCTGAGCAAAAACGAGTCGTAGTGATTCTGACCCCGCAAGAATTTGTAGTCGTTCAAAGCCTCCGGAATGTGAACCTTGTGGCAGACGGAGCAGAACTCGGCTGTCCGATGGAAGGGCTTGAGGAACGTCCGCTTGTGGAACTCGGGCTTGGCCAGGATGAGCTGGTGATTGATCCAGCGAAGCACAGGATTGGTGCTGAACGCGAACGGATAATGGAGAGGCTCTTCAATCACGTAGTCCGCATTCCCCCGCACCGAGTTGATCTCCACGATGCCGTGGCAACTCGTGCAGGTCAGACCGGCCTGCCCCAGCGGATCGTGTACGTCGTCGAAATTCGGATCATCAAACGCCCCTGAGAAAAACGGAACGGGATCGTGACAACCGGCACACCACCGGGCACGCCGCACCGTTCCTTCCCGCGACAACGAAAACTGCCGAGTTTCCCGAACGGACGCCAGATAGACGGGGTTGTTGAAGGAACTGAAGCGGTGCGCACTCTCCGCCCACTGCTTGTGGACATCTGGATGACAATCCTTACAGTAGTGATCGTCCATCAGAACCCCGGCGGGGATGAACCCCCCAGATGCCGTCCGGGCTAATGACGGCTCGAAATACCGGGTCCCCTCCTGAGGACGCCTCGTCCTTAAGAAGCGGGGATCGAACCAGTGAAACCCGAAGAACATCCCCCCTATCGCGAAGGCGACAAGCCCACCGCGAAGGAGCTTCCCCCAGGAAAAATCGCCACCCGCCCATCGGTGCCCGACATAAATCCCCACAGCCAGCAGCGGTGTGACGAGATGTGCCCAGTAAAGGACACTCCGCAGGAGCGGTGCTTTCACCACAACCGGCCCTATTCGGCTGAGGAGAACGCCGGTCAAACACAGGACGGTCAGCACCCCCAGCAGCGCCAAACCCCAGAGGCCCACCTGCTTTCCACGCCACCGCCACCGGGGGACCACATGGGTGACAGCGAAGATGACAAACAGCCCGACAAATAAAAATCCGCCCAGAAGATGAAATAGGAAAGAATACTGATAAGAATAGTTTTGAAGGCTCCAGCCTGTGGCGTACTCCGTCCAGGAGATCCCCGCTAAATACAGGGCATTCCCACAGAGCAGCAGAAACAAGACCCCAAACGGGATGAAGAACCCTGCGAATCTTCGAGCTGGTCGGCCCATCGCTCATCAAAAACCGGGATGGCAAACCCCATGGCGCACTTTATGACAATTCTGTCCTCTATTATTGTCCGCACTGCCAGAAAAGAGCAACAAATTTGTCAGCCTGTTTGTTGACACAAGATGCCCCCAATAATTATGGTCTAAAGCCTCCCTGTTCCGGGGGCACAAACAGAAAAGACTCCCCCGAGCGCCGTCACCTCACCAATGCCCGCTTTTTCTCAGCATCCGTAACAAGCCCAGGTGCAATAAGCTGTAGGAGCAATTCACGAATTGCCCCTACACTTGAACGGGGATTGTTGAACTAAATAGACGGAGCCCGGCCGGTGAAAGGGACTGTCCGACATCGGAATACGGGGCTAAGAGGCAGGTTCCTCGGTGGTGAAGCTCACTGGTGCACGAGGGATTTCCGAGAATCACATCGTTTTCCCGCGACAGAAAGAAAATGGGCCAGGCAAACCGGGCCGCCGCAACAATTCTCCCGGGGTGCGATTCGTTAAACGTGGGGCAAGTCCGATGGCTGGCCCGCCGGGCTATCCCTCAGAGGACCCCTGCCTGCTGGGCGGTGGGAAAAGGATCGGAAGCCACCCGCTCCTTGAATCGAGCGTCGGTCTGCCGGGTTAAGGCCTTCCCGTCGGACGGCAGCACCGCACAACCGACGCTCCACGAACTCACCGTCAGACATCCAAGCAATATGAGGATAATTTTCCACATCGTTTTGGAAACACCATCCCTGGCCGATTCCTGGCCCCAACCGTTTGCCTCCGAACATTCCCCCTACGGCAGGACCTGTTCCTGTCCCATCCAATCGTACACCGACTCGATCTTCTTTGGCTGTTCCTTCGGTTTGAAAAGCCGATCGAAAAAGGACTTTTTCTCTTCCTGTTTCTTGACTGCCCCGGGAGGATAGAACTGGGACCGCTCAGGGGGAGACGACTTGTGCGGAACGAGGGACGCCAGGCCATCGCCGATCTTTTTCAATCCCTGGCCAATGACCGCAAATGGATTGGGCAACTTGGGGAGGCTCAGCCCAGTAGAACTCGTCGACTGGCCGGAAGGCCCCGAACTCGCTGCCCAGGTCGTCGCCGGAAGCGACACGAGACAAGCGATCAATCCAGCGATGACTGCGGCTTTCCATACATTTCGAGACATGATCACCCTCCGTTGGCGATTGCAATCCTCCCGTTTTCCCCGACAGACCCATGTCAACCTGCGCGGCGACAAGTCTTTACCAGATATCGCGATGTAAGTCCAGAGCAAATTCCCCAACTCCCCACTCACACAAGCTCTCCGGTCACACAAGGAACGTGACAACCAAGGTCCTCCGCAAGATGCTTCGAAGGGGCACGCCTGTCATGCCCGATGAATTGGAATCGGACCATCCAACGTTGACGAGTGGACCACCGCAAGGCGGACTCCAGGTGCAATTCATGCATTGCCCCGACTACCTCGTGTGCCTGTGGCGTGTCGTTGTTTCTTGCAAAAGTGGGGATGGATCGGCCCAGTCGCGGGTCGAGATGGGCAGCGGCAGTTCTCCCGGGATCCCAGCCATCTCACTTGACCGAAGGGGCCGCCGCGCGTGTCGTCCTCTTGAAAGACGCAGGCTACAGAGTGAGGACAAGCTCCATGAGCCACCGATTCACATCCGCCAGAACAAGTGGACTCAGTTCGTTGGCGCCCGGATACTGGCGGAGCACGGCATTCATTCCCGCCATATGGAGCCGCTTCAGATCACACGCCGCGGCCGCCGGCGAATAGGTCGGACTTTCTCCCGCCACAACCAGGAGGATCGGAACACGACGGGCTTCGCGATACCGCACCAGGGGCCTTTCCCCACAGGGTACAGATCCGCCCAGGGAAACCACGCCTGCAAAAATCTCCGGCCAGCGCCATGCGAGCCTCAGCGCCATCGTCCCGCCGGTGCTGTGTCCCACCAGAAAAATCTTGCGGCGGGCAATGCAAAAACGTTTGGTCGCCAGCTCGATAAGCTCAAAGACCCGTGACTCCGCCTCGCTGATGCCCTCAGGCGTTTGTGGCCAACCCCACGTCTCCTCGTCCGCTCCCATCGCAACGCCCCGCGGCGCAATAGCCACGTAATTACGCAAATCAATCTGGGGCATCACCTGGAGGAGCTCGTTCTCTCGATCTCCCGCCGTTCCATGAAGCCACACGAGAAGAGGATATTCATAGTTAGGCTCGTAATGAAGAGGCGCAACAATCGCACGGGGTGAACTGTGACGTCGACATGTGATCTCTTTGCGTTCACTGCCTGCCAGGGTTGATCCTTCGGCAAACATTCCCTCCGCGAAAGAGTTGCGATCTTCCATCACGAGACTCCCGGTGACTGAACAAGTCGCTGCTTCGCATTCAAAAAGAGTCTCTGTCAGCCGTTACCCCGTAAGGTCTCCTTACAGGAGAGATTCTCCATCGGTTTCCCCGGCCGACAGCGCTCCCGCGATGGCGAACCCACCGAGTCTGGCGAAAAACAACAATTCCCCCAACGTCACTCGCACCGAAAGGTTTTTCGCTCGACCCTGCATCCCCAAACGCGGTCAGTAAACAAGGGTTTTACCGCAGCGATGCGTCCCTGTCAACGCGTCTTTCCCATCACATCGACATGCGAGACGACAATGTAGCGCTATCGACAACATCAACACGGCATCGGTCAGCAACGAGCGGACAAAACTCGAGCGCCACGGGCATTGCCGTTCCCTTGTGATCCGGCATCAACCAGGCAATGCCGCAGGCGGGCATCCCAACTGCTTGCGATCAACCCCGCAGGAGCTTGTTCATCGTTTCCACCAGATTCTTGACCGCCTGGACACTTTTTTCAAAGGCCGCCTTTTCTTCCGGTGTGAGCTGCAGTTCGATGATTTTCTCCACCCCATCTTTCCCGAGAATCACCGGCACCCCAATGTAGTAGCCCCCGACACCGTATTCCTGATCACAGTACGCCGCACAGGGCAGAAGCCGCTTCTTATCCTTGATGATCGCCTCGATCATCTGTGCGGTGGCCGCCGCCGGGGCATAGTACGCACTCCCTTTCTGAAGAAGCTGCACGATTTCCGCCCCGCCGTCCCGCGTCCGCTGCACAATGGCATCGATCTTTTCCTTGGGAAGAAGCTGGGTCAACGGGATGCCACTGACCGAGCTGCAACTGGCAAGCGGGACCATCGTGTCCCCGTGCCCGCCGAGGAGCATTGCGGACACGTCCTCCACACTCACCCCCAATTCCATGGCCACAAAAGTGCGAAAACGCGCCGTGTCCAGCACGCCCGCCTGACCCATCACGCGATACGGCGGAAACCCGGTCACCTGCCACGTTCTTTGAACCATCGCGTCGAGTGGATTACTGACCACAATCACGATGGCGTTTGGGCTTGTTTTTTTCACCTGCTCCGCCACGCTCCCCACAATTTTGGCATTGGTGGCGAGCAAATCATCCCGGCTCATCCCTGGCTTCCGCGGAATCCCGGCTGTTATCACCACCACGTCACTATCCGCCGTGTCCCAATAGTTGCTCGTGCCCGTGATCTTCGCATCGAACCCCATAATCGGACCGGCCTGCATCAGGTCCAGGGCCTTGCCCTTGGGCATATCCCCCACCTCGGGAATATCCAGCAAAACGATGTCCCCCAGCTCAGCCGCCGCGCACCAATGAGCCGTTGTGGCTCCCACATTGCCGGCGCCAATGATGCTGATCTTCGCGCGTCGCATTGTGTTGACTCCTCACTTACTCGTGCCGATCAGGCCAGATCGTGAACAAACACTCCATACCCTCTCTGCGTCACGACTCTGCACGCAGGAATTCACAATTGTTCGCAAGCCGTCAAGAGCTCGCAACATGCGAGGGCGTGCCATTTTTCCAGCTTTCGCCCGCAGTCCGTTCAGTACCTTTGGAAAGTTGCCCCATGATTGTAACCCCCCGCCGCAAAACGCCAAGCCTCACACAGCCCCAGTTTTCCTCTGCCAATTGGAACGTGAACCTCCCCACGGGCTTGTGGGAGAGCGGAATGCGGTTCAAAAGGACCTCCTTGCCAGGTCCTCATCCCAGGGTTTGGATGATCCATTTCATCGGCCGCGCCCCAACTGCCGGGTCCAGTTGCCGGTTAAACAGTAGGGGCCATTCATGAATGGCCCCGGCCACACCGTGTGTCCGCGCGATCTTATGGTTTTTACAATAGTTGAGCTGCCCCAGACGCCAAGCCCCTTGCGGACGGCGTTTAAACGTGGTAGTTAAGACAGTTTGTGGACGTTTCATCGCAGGAGCGACAAAGTGCTGTGCGCTGTCGCCCGTTCGGTGGTCAGACCCGAATACATGAGGTAGCTGACATGGACTTCCAAAAAGTCATCGCGGAGCTTAAAGAGGACAAAGGTGGTCGGATCATTCTCATGGTGGCGGATGGGTTGGGAGGCCTTCCCCTCGAACCTGGCGGTCCCACCGAGCTGGAAGCCGCCAAAACCCCCAACCTCGACCGCCTGGCGAGCCGAGGCGTCTGCGGACTCATGACGCCCATCAAGCCGGGAATCACGCCCGGAAGCGGCCCGGGACATCTGGGAATTTTCGGGTACGATCCCCTCAAGTACGTGATCGGCCGGGGCGTCCTGGAGGCAACGGGGATCGGTTTCGCCGTCGGCCCGGATGATGTGGCAATCCGTTGCAATTTCTGCACCCTGGATAGCGAAGGCCGAATCACCGATCGACGCGCAGGCCGTATCCCCACGGAAGAGAGCGCCGCCCTCGTCCAAAAGCTCAAGGCCATCCGTATTCCGGGCGTGGAAGTGTTCGTGGAACCGGTGAAAGAACACCGTTTTGTCGTTGTATTCCGGGCACCTGGTCTCGGCGCCAACGTGGCAGACACCGATCCCCAACAGGTCGGTGTGCCTCCACTCGATCCGCAGGCCCACGATGAACCCAGCCAGAAAACGGCCGAAATCGCACGCCAGTTCATCGCCGAGGCGCGAAAAATCATCGGTCAGCACCCCAAAGCCAATGGGCTGACCATGCGCGGATTCTCGAAACGGCCGGACCTTCCTTCCTATCGGGAAGCCTACGGACTGAAAGCCGCCGCCATCGCCGTCTATCCGATGTACAAGGGGCTGGCAAGTTTGGTCGGAATGGATCTGCTGGGGCAGCCTTCCACTCTTGATGAAGAAATCGACGTGCTGGAAAAAGCCTGGAAAGAATCCGACTATGACTTCTTCTTTGTTCACTTCAAATACACGGATTCTCGTGGCGAGGACGGTAATTTCGACGCCAAAGTCAAGATGATCGAGCAGTTCGACTCCGTCATCCCCCGAGTCGAGGCCCTCCGCCCCGACGTCCTCATCGTTACCGGCGATCACAGCACTCCGGCCAAGCTGAAGAGCCATAGCTGGCATCCCGTGCCCACGCTGCTGGTGGCGGATACCTGCCGCCCGGATGGCGCTACGGAATTCAGCGAACGAGCGTGTCTCCACGGCGGCCTGGGCCACTTCGAGGCCATGTACCTCATGCCCCTCGCCCTCGCTCATGCAGGCCGACTCGCCAAGTTCGGCGCCTGAGATCCCCGCACAGGCAGCCACTTCCCACAAGAATACACACGCAAAAATCACGGCTGGCTGGATGCCGACCGAATGAGTCGCGCATTCAGCCAGTCCGCATAATCCAGTTCGTCGGCCCGCTCACCGAATTCAACAACAAGATCGATTCGTTCCGCTCCACACACATCCACGCGGACGGGCTGGGGGGAATCAGTGCCGCGAACCGGCCCCACAACGCTCCGCGACTGCCCATCGACAAGAACCCGAAAGACAACACTTCCCGCCCCCTGTGACAGGTCATCGATCGCGACCTCAGCTTCAAACCTGTCAAACTGCCCTTTCAGACTATAAGTAAGCCGACTGGCGCTATAGACACCCAGCCCCTTGATATACACCCGCCGATCTGCCCGCAACAGTCCCCCTCGATTGTTTCGATCCCGATAATACGGCCTTACATATTCAAGAAACGGAACGAATAGATAGCGATCCGGTTCTAAATCTGACAGATAGACAACGTTCTTGTTAATCACCTGCAGAAAGCACACGGTGTTTAACGGAATAGTCACGATTTTTCCCGCAAAGCCAGCTCTCAACACCTGGTTCCCGGACGGCGAAGGTTGCGTTTTCCCTGCTTCCGCACCCTGCGGCTTTTTCTCCAGGTTCGTGTCAACGCGCATCAAAATTCGACTGCCATCTTGCAGGCCGACCCAAACCCGTGTTCCGACCTCAGCCGCTTCCGTCACGCCCGGCTCCGGTGGTTTTTGAAATCGCAGTGCCCTCAGGTTGGCAAGCGGAAAGGCCTGTTCGCCCAGAACACTGCTGATGGGCAGAGTTTCTCCGCCCGTCCAGTTCTTCAGCTCCCCGGCCAGTTGATCACCATTTAAAAAGAGCACCCCCTCACCGCCTTTCAGCAAAACTCCCATCAATCGGTCCCTCAGGACCAGGTCCCGCGGATTCTTCAGCACCACCCCGGCGCATTGAGCACGGGGCAACCGTAGCTCTCCGAGCTCGGGATGAGCCCAGCGGACCTCCTCTGTCGTGAGGCCAGTCAACCGACCAGCCAGCGCTGATCCATCCCGCAACAAAAGGCAGCTCGCATCCTGGATATCAAAGAGCTCTCCCCAGTAAACGAGGTCTTCCATCGGACAACTCCACCCGCCCTCCCCTCCACGAAACACAAACTGCCCCTGCTCCCAGCCCACCAGCACACCTTCCCTGGTCTGACCACTGACCAGCCGCGCCACCGGATAGCTTTTTCCCTCTTCACACAGTCCTGTCGCCAGGAGCGCATACAGCCACAGAGCCCACCACAAGACCGGGCCAAGCAGCCGAGGCCACCTTCTTTGAGGCCGACAACTTCTATCACGCATCAATACGTTTTTAAAATGGGCACAAATAATCATCACCATGACGACATCACAGGCACCGGAAAACCTTTATTTCCATCTCCCACAAGCTCTTGATCGAGTGCGCAGTTGCGTATTCACACCTCCCGCGCACCGTAGCCCTGCCACCTGTCAGCGCTCAAAAATGGGCAAATACTGATAGGGAAGTTGCAGCACGAGAAGGGCCATCGCCGTTCCCAGTTCGGGCGAAATCGGATCACTCCACGAGCCGTCAGGCTGCTGCCGCGCGATGAGGTCATCCCGTATCGCGGGGAAGTATCGGTGCCAGGCCGCTCCTCCTTTCTGCCACATAGCCTGAACACAATAATAGTGTCCATAATAGTAATATGGTTCCTGCCTGATCACGCCAGGTTCAGGTACAAAGCGCAACAGATAGTTAATTCCCCGGTCTATTTCCTCCCCCTCGTAAATTCCGGCACTGAATAACGCGACCATCGCTGCGGCAGATCGGGCAAAAGCACTTTCCCCCGGCACGGTCATGTAGCGAAAACCGCCGTCCGGATTCTGGCACCGGCGAACATACGCCACGCAGCGATCCACGGTGGTCTTGGGAACATAGATCCCTGCGTTTCTGGCCGCCCGCAGAGCCATGATCTGACAGACGGTCACGGAAATATCCGCGTCCAGTTTTTGCGGCTGATAGCGCCATCCGCCTTCGTCGTTTTGCGTGTTCACAATGAGTCGAACGGCACGTGTCAGTTTATCCTTGAGATCCGGTCGCGAGTCTGATCCCCAGCATTCCGCCAGAAACAGCGTGCCGAAGCCGTGCTCATACATCGGCCCGCGACTGGCGGCCCCCACATTGAGGATCAGCCCATTTTCCCGACACTGCCCCAGCACATAATCGAGTGCCCGGCTGAGCTCCTTGCCGAACCTCCCCCGGCCAGGCAAACTGCCTTCTGCCAGAAAGGCCATTCCCGCCAGAGAGGTCACCGCCACATTGCCCCGATAGGCCCCAGACCCGAACGAACCATCCGAATGTTGATGGCCGGCCAGGTACACGAGGCCTCTTTCAATACTTTTCTCGGCATCCGGCGTCAGCCAGTCGACGCGCCCCACATTCTCCGCCAGGGCCACGCCCGACGAACATGGCAGACCACTTCCCGCAAACACCCCCAATAGCGCCAGCGCAATGTGCCACTTCAAACAGCGCATGGCCACGTCCGAATGCCATTTGACACCGCCGGCGGCACTGATATTCGACATCATATTCGTGATGCAAACGCGCATAGTCGATCAGCCTGCGCACGGTTCTTTTTTATCCTGGCGACTATCTTCCACAAGCCCCGCCCATACCTTGCGAAACGGCCCCACCAGGCCAGATGTTGTACGATGTGATATCCACTTACTCGCCTCGATCACCCGCCGCCGGGCTTTGACCTGGAATGAGTGGCGGTCTCTGGGCCCGAGATAGTTCCCTGTAATACGATTCTATGAGAGTGCGATACTTGGGAATAAATCTTTCGAATGTTTGTTGCGTCAGTGGCGGTCGCTCTCGCGGTGGAAGTCGTCCCCAAATGGCTTCCAGATTGGATCGCCAATCATCGGTCGCCCCTTCCCCCACGGAATGATCTCGTCGCTGCGTGCCGGCTTGCGCCGTTCCAGGCTTCTGCGTGGTGGCCTCCTGACTTTCCGCTGCCTGCTGCGACGGCGACGCCGGGGCCGGTGTGGGCTGCGCATTCGGCTGTGCCGAAGCGGCCCCGGCAGAAGCCAGCAATTTGTCCAGCTCTGCCACAACCTGCCGTTGCAGTTCGCGCGTCGGGGGGCTGACATCCCCCTTCTGCAACCGTTGCGCCGCTTCGCTCGCCAGAGCCAAAATGTGCGACATCACATCCGCCTCGTTCATCCACTGCGCACCCAAACCACGGCGGTTCTCCTCCTGAATTTGCGGTGGCTGCGCTTGATCCCGCGAGGCGTTTCGGTTCACAACACCCTGAGTGTACGCCGTCGGATGAAGCGCGACGCCAAATACCACCCCTAGAACACAGCAAACGTGGGTAACAATATTTGTTTGGGTAGAATTATGTGTGTTATATTTTCTAAACATAGTCCAGGTCCAGCCGTGTATAGTCATGACTATTCGGGGCATACTATGGCTTCAACAGATCTTCGAGCGTGCCCGGTTGCGCGGGCCTTGGTGATGGGCCTTCCGGTTTCTGAGGGGAACCGCTCTCTGGAGCGCCGGTTTCTCGGCCAGACGTCCCACCCTGTGTGGACATCTGCTCAGACATTTGCTCTTTCAACTGTTGGATCAATTGAACCACACGCGTCTGCTCGCTACTGAGTTTATCTAAAGTATAACTGACCGCGGGAGAATTCCCCTGCTCCTGAAGTTCCTGTGCAACCCGATCGGTCCGCCGCTGGATGGAATCCTGCAGAGCCCGCAGCGTTTGGAGTTGGAGAACGATCTGCCAGGACAGCGATCCGCCGGGATTTTCCGCGTTCGGGGCCGCCGCACCGGAACCCGGCCCGCCGTCCTGATTTTCCATGGTCCTGCTTTCCCACCGCATGCCTTCCGCCAGCGCATCAAGGGACTCCAACGCCTCGCGCTGGATGGCCTGGGTCAGCTCGCTCGTATCACCATTGCGGAGGCGTTCGCCCGCCGTCCCCATCGCCGCTTCGACCTCTCCCAGCACCGACTCCCACACCGCCCAATCGGAAAGTTTTTCTTTCCACTCTCTTATTTCCGATTGTAACATTTCCTGGTCATGAGCCAGATCGCTTACTTCTTTCTGCCAGGCAGATTGTTGCTCCACCGTTGTGACTTCTTTCTTCTTCTCGTTTAGACGTTTCGTCTCTTCTAAAAGACGCGCTTGCCGGTTGATGGTCTCCGCCAGCTTCTGCGCGTGCTCGGCAAGCAGCCGGGAAGCCTCCTCGGCAGCCTCGGACAATCCCCGTTGCATTAACTCCCGATGCATTCGCTCCAACTCGGCCAGCGCATTTCTTCCGTGTTCCAGAGAACTCTTTCGATTCCCGGCCGACGCTGCCTCCTGAGCCGCCTCCATCTCTCTGGCGACTTTCTCAAGCCCGTCGCGAATTGAATCGCCCTCCGGTGTGGGAATTTGCTGCATGAGTTCTTCCGTTTCAGAGCGCACCTTGGCCTGTCTCTGAGCGAACTCCGCCTCTCCGCCCGTTTCGGAAACGTCCTGCCACCGCCGCTCGAATTCCTCCACCAGCGATTGTTGATCATCCTTCAAACGCTCGACTGTTTGTGCCAGTTCCCGCCACTTTTCAATTTTTATTCGCTGCTGGTCTTTATTCCCCTCCAGGATATTGAGCATCTCTTCTAAGAGAACGATCACTCGTTTCTGATATTCGACGGCCTCGCTCACACGGTTCTGTCCGATTGCCTCGGCTGAATCACGTACCAGCCCAACCAGTCCACGCCGGATTGCCAGATCCACCGCACGTGCGACCAAAGCATCCTCAGAGGCGAGCCCCCTTCTCCCAGACGATTCGCCCCCTTCCTGTCCCGCCACGCCATTCTGCTCCTTTCCGTTACCTCCATGAGTAATGTCACTCTCTTGCTGTGAGTCCTGCTTGTGACCGAACCGAGCCAGAAGCGTCTCCAAATCCGCGGCGAGGAAATTCTCCTCCCGAGCCAGCTCCTCTAATTTTCGGCGTACCTCCGCCGACAGCTCCTGCAACGACTTTCCCACCGTTTCAACACCAACCTTTTGAGTATTGCCATGAAGGGCTCTTTGCTTCAGCAGTATTAACTCCACCTGTCTTCGGAACGAATTGCGTCCTTTAAATCGGGCCAGCAAATCGAGAATATTCCGTAGCGCACTCTCCCAGCTTGCCTGTTCCCGATCAACTTTCTCCGCAATGCCTTTCATCCCTTCTATGTCATGGTCCATACGGCCCTCGGCGGCCTGCTGTCCGCTCATTTGTTGGGCCCAGCGGGCAATGATTCCGCAGTCGGCCTGGAGGGAAACCGCCTCTTTTTCGAAGCTTGTGCGAAGCTGGCTCTCGGCTTCCACGAGACCCGACCATTCGCTCAAATCGGAATAATTACTCTGAAGCAGCGTCAGGATACCCCGGAGTTGGGCCAGCACTCCATTGGGCTGATTGCCAATATCCTGGCACACTTGCGTCTGCAAAAGATCGAGCGTATACATGCGTTCGCTAAAATTCGGAGGAATATCACGATTGGCAATAACTGATGTCCATAGTTCGCGCCACTCCTGATTGATACGGGACTGAATATTGTAAATATCACTCAGACGGTCGTAGAGTTTTTCGCACTCCGTCAGCATACGATCTCTGAATATCTCCTCAGTAACCACTTCAATGGTGAGTGGATTACTCGCTGATAACTGCTCACGATAGTCCTCGGCAACAGCCGTGGCTGTCAGCGTCCCCTCTGATATTCCTTCTATGTGTGCCAGATCCAGCCACAGGTCACGATCCGCCGTCTCCCCCCAGGATGCCATATCGGACATTTTTCCTCGGGGTTTGGGATAGGGTTGCGGACCTTCCAGAACCGCCATGCTGTGATGCCACGCGCCGTTCTGGAGCTCGAGGGTCACCCGTTTCAGCGCAAGATCATCCCTGGCAGAAATTCGCAACGGCAACCGCCCGACCCGCGTCGCCAAAAGAAAGGGCACCTGCGGTTGCATGGCAATCACCGGAGGCAGGTCGGAAACGACGCGAATCTCCCATTCCGGATCGCCCACCGAGAATGTGCCGTCTTCCGCTTCCAGGTGAACGCTGTACCGCCCTGAAGTCTCCAGCTCCCATCCGACCGACTGCGACGGCACCGCCTTGCCTTCGGGCGGAAACCGAAAGCTGCGCCGATTATCGGCGAGTTCGGCGGCCACCGCTCCACCTGGCTCACGAAGGATCCACGCCCGTCGCAACGCCCGATCGGCCGTGCCACGCAAAACGACTCGCGTGCCGGCTACGGCTCGGATCGGCCCATCGGTCACCTCCGACTTCCAGCCGGTATAAGTTGGCGGCTCCAACTGAACCGTCAGTGACGTCAAATGGGGCGGCTCAACAACGCGCACAAGCCGCCACGGATGAGAAAAATCGTCCCCGCCCCAGATCCGAAACTCAAAATCCGATCGTACCTGGTCGCGCTGAAAATAAAAGCGATTTCCCCGGCGCACCATGGAAAACCGGCCCACTGTTGTACGCTCGTCGCCTTCTGCCTCGCGGAAAACAATCCATACGTCGTCGGGTACCAGCCCACGTTCGGCAGCCACTTCTATGGAAAACTGTCCGCCCCGGGAAACCACCTCCGGATAATGTATGATTTTAAGATGTGTTCTCTGCGGCCACGCCAGATCGGAAAAGGGATTGAAGAGGCGAATAAACGCCGTGCCAAACACCACCGGTTGGAATATAAAACCGCACGCAATCACACCTAGCGCGACTAACCATATGTAGAAAGCCACCAATCCCGGGCCTTTAAAACGACGGCACAAACGGCCAATGTCCGCGGCGTGGGCCTCTATATCATTCATTAAAAGGCCCCGCAATTCCGGCGAACCCCAGCGCGGGTCATCACTGGCCAGATGAGCAAATTCCCAGGCCGCCGCCAGACGCCCCCGCCAGCGCGCGTCCACCTGCTCAAGCCAGCGCGAGATCATCACACCATCAATTCGCAGCCGTAAAACAGGATGAATAAATCTCAAATAACTGCCGACGATTAGTAACCCTGCCACCGTGGTGATAATAACTCTTAACCCCTTATCATTGATCCGCAGAATATAATCCATTCCGCACAACACAACGATCCCCGCACAAACGGCGAGCCCTGCCCGGCCAACCGCTGCCAATGACAGTCGCCGGTACAAACGACTTTCAAGATCGTTAATGGCTCGAATAAACTCGTACTTCATGATTTATCACTTTTCCCCGCTCCGCGGATTTTACAATCGCAACCACCAAGCGGATGGCTCCGTACGCGTTTAATCACATGGGCTGCCTTTCTGCCAGATCACCCCGCCGGATCTCCCGTGCCCATGCGCCCCTGACTCTCGACCACATGGCCAGACCACCTAATATGTGTTGTCACTTCCCACTAAATCAGGCCCCACAGTTTCCGGAGGATCCACTCTAGAGTGAACATCCCGATAATCGAAGCCAGCACCAGGGGATGATTCCACAAAGTGATCGGCGGGAGAATTTCAACCGGCCTGGCTTTGCCCGCGGGCAAACTGTGAATCAGGCGATCGATCTGTTCCACCCGATAGACCTGCCCGCCGGTGCGCTTGGCCGCAGATGCCATATCGTCCCAGGCCACTTCGGTCTGCTCCATTTCTTTTTTTGGAGGCGACACCGTGAAGCTTGTGCGCACCGACTCCCGTTCTCCGGCCAACCAGGCCACGTATTCCCCGGGTGGAAGATCGTGGAGCACTGCCTGAAACGTATTGGCCTCCGGAGATCGCCGCTGGAGTCTTACCTGCCGCCGCAACTTTCCGTCTTGCCCAAGCCAGATGCTCACTTCTCCCCCTACACCACTCGGACCGGCTAGTCCTTGCAGTGTGATCCAAACCGGATCACCCGCCGCGTATATCTTTCGATCCGTACTCAGGATCGCCCCCCCAGCGGTCTCCAGTTTCGATCTCGCCATAGAACGAATTAATTCGAGCCAGAACTGGCGATACCACATTAAATTATTGATTTTTCGCCACCGCCAGGTTTCATCGGTTGCATGGAAAAGCACCCGCCCTCTACCCACGTAAGAAAAAATGCACGCCGGATATTGCTTTTGATGATTCTGCACTGTTGCCAGTACTCTCGCCCCCGGTTTTATATCGTTAATATCGTGGAAGAAGTAAATCCCCGGCAGTCGCGACCATATTCGCCGTGAATCCTCCTCCGTCATCCCCAGAAGGAACCATGGCACCCGCCATCCATCATCCGTGGGCATCACACGGCAGGGGGACTCCGCGATGATGTCCCCAACCGCCGATCCCGAACTGATGGGCAGGACTCGAGCAAGCGGGGTCGAGGCAATCGCTTCCCAACGCCAATTCCGGCCCGCGATCACCACCAATCCGCCCGGATTCTCGTTTCGATCAACAAACCCCGCCAGATCCTCCCAAACACGGGTCGGAAAAACCGTCGCGGGCAGGTCCACCAGAATGATCACATCCTGTGCCCACACCTCATCGCGAGCCCCTCGAATAAGCTGCAATCCATTGTCTAAGTCCCCTCCCAATTCTGGATCCGCCGAAAGAAGGACGGAACGCAGAATAATACTATTTTCCCGTCCCAGACAATTTTGTAAAAAGCGATATTCAAATCCCGGCGTATCCGCGATCAGCAGGACCTTGATCGCACGCTTTTCGACCCATAGTATCCTTGTTTGAGAGTTATTTTCCAGGGCCACTTCACCACTGGCCGCCTGGCATTCCAATCGTAATACGATTTCGCCCACTCTCGGCGGCCGGAACGCCATGGTCACTTCCCGACGCCCTGTTTCAGGAACATCCGTCTTTTTTTCTGCCAAAACACTCTTATTTGATTCGTCTATTAGTCGGATATACAGAGATCTGTCCTGCACATGTTTGGTGACAATATTTGCCCGTAGCACCACCGTGTCTCCCGCGAATACCCGGTCTTCCATGACCCAGTTTTCAATAGCCGCGTCGGGCCGTCGCCCCTCGGCTCCAGCGGCCACGAAGAAGACGGGAATAAACCGCCGTGCCGCCTCTTCGGCGGCATCAGCCAGCGACGGCCCCTCGTTGTTGACACCGTCTGTCAGCACCACTAACGCCGCGGGTGATGCCCCTCGTAGTCGGTCCATGACCTGGAGAATACTCCGGCCCAGGGGAGTGGAGGGTCGCTGCGGACGCAACTCCTTTAATCGGCTGGCTACTTCATCAGCATTATCCCCGTCAACTGGTATATCATTGAGGCAATAGACCTGCAGTCGATACTGGTCGCTCAGGCGATTAAAAAGGCCACGATCGCCCCCTACAAGCGCATTGACAACCGCCGCCCACCGTGAGCGCACTCTTTTGTTTTTATCCAATGCCGAGTTTGGCGTGGCCGCTGCCCTCCCGACTGGTTCGTCCTCCAGTGACATGCTCATTGAATCATCGAGAATGATCCCTATGAGCGGCCGACTGGTCCGCTGAGGAATAACGACCCACTGAGCGAGCATCGCCACGATAGCCAGAGTCGCACCTGTACGAAGGACGACCAGTATAATTCTTTGGTATTTTCCAAGATCGGTAGTACGCCGATAATACCAGCCCCAAAAAAAGGCCAAACACAGCACCACGAGAACCACGGTCACCCAGAGTGGCCACGGCCAGCCTCCGGCAATCTCATAGACGTACCCGTGGTCACGGGTCAGATTTTCACCGACTATCCATTCAATGAGTCGTTTCATTGTTTCCCATTATGACATCTCGCACACAGGTCGCCCATGTCCCGGCCGGAGCTACGATCGTCGTGGATCATCTACTTTAACCTCTCGCCGGCAGTTCCACGGCAACCTCGGTCACGCTCTCAATAGCGCGACGCCATTGTGACGATCCGCAATTCTGTCTGCCATGTTCTTTGTAGTCCTAGCTTTTTCCCGCGTGGGCAATCACTATTTCTACTATTACAAGTGCCAGTAGAGACAGCAGGAGTATCCGCGATAGTGTATTGCCCGATCCGCTACCGTGCTGCACGGGGCTTTCGAGGATTTGGTTGACAAGCTCCGCGGACACCATACGCGCCCCGGGCAGTCCCTTCTGCACTATCTCTTCCCAGCCTTGTGATCTCAAATCGGCCTCTTCCAGTGGTGTATTCACGGAGAACAACGGCACTTGCCGTGTTTGATTATTCGCATTAGCGATTTCTATTTTATAAACACCTGCCCAATCGGTCTGTGTGTATTTCCATTGCCAGGCCCCATCGACCAGTTCTGCGCGCTCGCGCCGGGATTTCCCTTCTGCATCGGTGAGCACGATCGTCGGTGCTTCGCTTACATTCCGCAGCGCCATGGACAGGCTCAGCGGCTGCCCACAGACCAGCGTCCGTGCGGATAGTCCCCCTGATAAAACCCACGCTTTTATCTCCTGAATAAGTGGCACCCAAATCGGCCACAGTGGAAGCGATGTCCAGCTCGTATCGGCGGAAGTGGTAACGAGAACACCCCGCCCCAGGCCGTATTCCCAGGTGACAATGAGAGGATCTCCGTTAGAATAGCGCGCCACTATTTCACACGGAACAGAGTCTGTTCGCTGAAAGCGCAGGTAATTGCGTACCGGCACGTGTGTGAGTCCCCCTTCCTCCCATCCCGCGAGAATCCGGACGATCGGATGGCGAGTATCCA
>NZ_JACIYL010000010.1 GCF_014359955.1 Thermogutta sp.
AAGCATTGGTAGGGGCAATTCATGAATTGCCCCTACCGGTGAACGCTGTGAGTAACCATTCTGTGTGGAGAATCAGATCCCTCCCGACTTCCAACACACGGACCTGACAAGCAGGTCCCTCCGACAACACACGGACCTGACAAGCAGGTCCCTCCGAAACATGTTTTGCCGAAAAAGGTTTTGCGAAGGCTGGAGGGGCACGCTCCTCGTGCCCAACCTGAGACAATACATGATCCGCCGCTGCGAACCGCCGGTGACGAGCAAGTACCTCCGGGTGGAATCCCGGTCCCGGGCGACCCCTTCTCGATGTTTGCGCCCCCGTTGGCAGGGGAAAATGGGGGATGAATCAGGAGCCGGTGGAGGCGACATCATTTTTCCGGGCGGGATTCCGAAAGACAAGCTGTCCCTCGTTCCACGTTCTCTCGGTGCACGGCGACATAGCGGGCGACAGTCTCGACCAGTGTTTTTCTATCCACCGGCTTGGACAGATAATCATCGCACCCCGCAGCCAGGCACGCTTCCCGGTCGCCGACCATGGCGTGAGCGGTCAGCGCGATGATCGGGGTCCGGCATCCCCGACTGCGCAGTTCACGCACCGCGGTGTACCCATCAACGATGGGCATTTGCATATCCATCAGGATGCATTCGAACGGCGTGCCCTGATGCTCCGCCAGTTCGACCATCCGGAGGGCTTCTTCGCCATTGGTTGCGACAGCCACTTGAAATCCCGCCTTGCGAAGAATGAAAGTGAGCAAACGCTGATTATCCGGACCATCCTCTGCCAGAAGAACGCGACCATGGAACGCTGGAACTGGTCCTTTATTCTGACTTTGGGCGTCGGGTTGTGCCTGGGGTGTCCAGGTGGTGATCATGGGGATCCCGTCGAGCGGGCCGGGATCAATAGTGAGTACAAAGGTGCTTCCCTGACCAAGCGTACTCGAAACCGAAATATCTCCGCCTAATAAATGAGCAAGTTTGCGGCTGATTGTCAGGCCCAGGCCTGTACCGCCATGCCGCCGGGCGAGTGACTCTTCTCCCTGAACAAATGCTTCGAAAATCCGTTCGCGATCGGATTCAGGAATTCCCGGTCCGGTGTCCACAACGGCAAAGCACATCTGACGTTTATTCTGTTCGTCCTGCAAATAAAGCTTTAATGTTACTTTGCCCTGATCTGTAAACTTCACCGCATTATTCATCAGATTGACAAGAATCTGCTTCAACCTTACTGGATCGCTGTGAATTTGTTGGGGAACCGGGCCAACGAGTTCGAGGGCCAGGTCAATGTTTTTGGCGGCCGCTTTGACTTTCATGAGGGAGACCGCGTCATGGGCGATTTCGACAGGATGGCACGGCTGACGTGCGACGGAGAATTTGCCCGACTCGATTTTTGACAGGTCCAGAATATCGTTGATCAGGTTGAGCAGATGTTCACCATTCCGGCGGATAATGGCCAGATAACTGGCACGCTGTTCGGGAGTGGTATCCTCGTCTGCGAGGAAATCGAGGTATCCCAGGATGGCCGACATGGGCGTACGGATCTCGTGGCTCATGTTGGCGAGAAAGACGCTTTTGGCACGGTTGGCGGCCTCGGCGGCATCACAGGCCTGTTGAAGTTGCTCCGTCCGTTCCCGAACGCGTTCTTCGAGCTTTTCGTTCGTTTCCCGAAGTGCGGCTTCGGCCTGCTCGATGTAGCCCAGCATGGTGTTGAACTGCTGGGCCAGTTGGCCCAGCTCATCCCGAGAACTGACGTCGACCCGCATCGAGTAATCGCCGGTCCGCGTGATTTCTTCCATGGTCTTTTGAAGACGTGTGACATGCATGAGGAGGGCCTGTTGGAAATACACGGTGACCCAGGCGGAAAATGCACCGGCAAGGGCAAACACCCCAACCATCACAGAAAGGTAGAGAGCGATGTTTTGCCAGGCGCTGCGGAGTGAAGCTTCCACAAAGACATGGCCCGCCAAATGGTTATGGTGCACAATAGGCACAAGGACGGTGAGCCGGCTGAGCGGCGGGCTGCGTCGCGCTTGCAGGTCGGACAGACGGAGTGGAAGCGGTTTGAGTTCGCTTGTGAGAGTCGGAGAGAGTGTGGTTACGAACAGGTGACCGTCGGCGTCATAAATGGCGGCCCGCATGACATCTCGTTTAGAAAAGGTGCTTTGCAGCAGTTCTGCCGCGGTTTCCCGGTCTTCGAACTCCACGGCGGCCGAGGCGTTTGCGGCGACCACACCGGCGAGAGCACGGAGTTGTGCCGCCTCATGGTGGAGTGCCAGATGGACCTGAAGCGCGATGACGGCGAGACTGACAATCACGAACGCGCTTCCCAGCGTGGTGGCAAAGATCAGGCGAAGCTTCGTGCGCAGAGGGCGATCCAGAAACCACTGCAGATTCCTCCGATGCAGCGGCAGAGCGTTCAGTGACTTGGCGAGCCGGGTGAAGATGCGGCGGATCCCCGATGTTCGGTAATGGGACAAACGTCTTATCTCACGAGTCGCGCAATCTGAATGAGTTTCGAACTGATCTTTAGACCCTGAACCTGAGCCTGTGATGCATTGATCTCCAGACGTACCTTGTTTTCCACGATGACGAAATTGATGGTACCACCCCATTCGAGAAATCCCTCTGTTTCACCGACCAAGAGGACACCTTTGACGGGGATGGTCTGCAAAATATTCCGTTGAACTTCCGCGGGGACACCTCTAGGAAAGTATAGAATATGACAGCGCGGAGCCGGATCATCGGGGTTGAGTATCCGAAGTTGTATCGTGCGAGGGGCCGCGTCACTCTGGATCGCCTGACGGAGGTAGGGGCTGATTGGATCAGGCTGATAAACGCCGATGATGAGCGGAGCGTCGGACTCGTTGGCAAGGTCCGGCCATTCGATGTAGCGAGCAAAATTTATAAGAAATGCGGCCTTTATCAGATATTCGCGGTTGATTAATTCTTGCGAATATGCCGGTCCTGACACGACGAAAAGGAGAAATACTGCGGCGCACATGTGATGGCGCAGTAGCCCTGTGCCCCATTGCACGACTGTTTGCGGTGTGTCATGCCGCAAATTGGCTGGATCCATCAGGTCTTCACCAAACTGTTCCCGCTCAATAGCGCAATGTAATACCGCCGTAGACCTCGCTTTGAACTTCCGTGCCGATTACGGCGAGGGAGTCCTGCTGGGACCATTCCCAGTGGGCACTGTCGAACAGGTTCCGGCCCACCACGAAAACCTCCGCATATTTCGATAGCTGCCGCGCCAGGCGAATATCGGCTACAAGGTAACGAGGTACGTTGGGACTACCGACGTTGTCAACATAGCGCAGGATCATGTCCATCTGCCATGTCTTCCAGGGTTGTCCTGTCAGCCAAATGAAATAAATGTTCCGTGGCGTTCCTCCTTCCTCCGCTGCCAGGATGACATTTGGTGCTGGCTCAATATTCAGCCTGATAAAACTATACCCCCCGCGGACCGACCAGGTCTCGCTGAATTCCCAGGAACCCGACCATTCGAACCCATACGTTTGCGCCCTGGTCCCGTTGGTCCAGGTGACGGGAACAATGACGGCGGGCCAGCCGCCGGGGGTGCTCCCACCGATCGGTGTTAGAGGCAGATAACCGCGCAGGTCGTCGTAGTCGTTATAAAAGACGGATAGGTCCCAGTAGAACGTTTTGACCGGCTGCCGGCGCAGGCCAATTTCGTAGCTGAGAAGGCTTTCGCTTTTAAAGTGGGGATTTCCCTGAACAACGGCGAATTGCGGCAGCGGTCCGGGCAAAATGTCGTAGAGAAGGACCAACTCGAGATCAGAGTCAGCGCGCGAGGGACTTCGCACCGCGCGAGAGATGGCTCCCCAAAAAGCCGTTCTCGGGTTCGGTCGCCAGACCACCCGGCCAGTGGGCTGATATTCAAAACCCGTATAATCGTTGTGTTCGAACTTTGATCCAACAAGGAAAAACAATCGCTCGTCGATGACTTCCATTTCGTCCTGGATGAAGTAGCTGAAAAGATCATCCGCCCGCTTGGCCGGATTGAATCCCAGATACCAGGGCTGGGGATTTACGAAATCTTCGGTGTACCTGTACCCAAATCCCCATGTGATAGCGTGACGATCTCCCAGTGGAAAGGAGTGCTGGAAGTCGATGTCGAATATGTCGCGGTCATCCGCGTACAGGAATCCGGTGTTATGACGCTCGGTGCGGTCGTAATAAATTTGGATTGCCCAATTGGAATTCTCATCCACCTGACGCGACCACCGCCACAGAATATTGCCGCCCTCGACGTGGACATCGTCGCGGATCGCGACGCGAAAGGTTGGCGGAAATGAACCGGGGAGACGGGCCCCCTCTCCCGAGTAGCCGTTGTAATAGTCGCCCTGTAACGTGATAAGGTCGTCCTGCGTGGGGGTGTGGTCAATCCGAAATCCAGTTCGGGCCTGGCGCCAGTCGTCCGGTTCGTTCGGTGCAAAAGAGGAAGTTGGCGGAAGATAACCGCCGTCTCTTTCGAACCATTTACCGTAGATTCGGAAAGTCGTTTGATCGTTGATCTTTCCGCCGTAGCGTGCTTCGGCAAATCCCTTTTCTTCTGTTCCAGCCCCCGCTTGGAAGAACGTTCCCTGCGTGTTGCTGGAGTTTTTCGTGATGATATTGACGACCCCGTTGACGGCGTTGGCACCCCACACGCTGGCGCCGGGACCGCGAATGACCTCGATCCGTTCGATATCCTCCAGGAGAAGATCCTGAACGTCCCAGTACACCCCAGAGAAAAGAGGGGTGTAAACGGTGCGACCGTCAATTTGAACGAGAAGTTTGTCGGCAAAACGGTCAGTAAAACCACGGCACGAGATGGCCCATTTGTTGGCATCCATGCGGGCTACGTGGAAGCCGGGAACAAGTCGGAGAAGGTCGGGAATTGTCCGCGCACCCGATCGGCGAATCATTTCGGATGTAATAACGTACACTGCGGCGGGCGAATGCCCGACGTTGCTTTCCTGCCGGGTGACGGTCGTCACCTCTGTTTGAAAAGACGGCGCGACCACATCAAGCTGGGTGAGTTGTTCCACATCGAGCTTGAAAATGTCATAATCCCCTTGGTTCTGTGTGGTGGGCAGATGGTTATCCAGGTTGGGAGGATTTTCCGGGGTAGTGGAAGATGATGGAGCGGCGATTTCCGAAGAATTCCAATCGGCAAACGCTACCATCTGAGGTCGAGACGAGCCCGGTACCAGGCTGCCCAGCAAACCCGCCAAAGCGGCGATGGCGCATGCAGTCCACGGCGACAAGCTGCAACGCCTCCGCCTCATGCTGGCGAAACGATGATCTGTGAATCGGGCCAGAGCTGTCATGCCCGCGTTTTCACCCACACTGCTGGCTGATCGGTTAAAAAAATCCAGGCCAGGTTGAAGTGAACAGCGCTCTTGAGCCGCGGAGGTGTATTCACAGATGCTGCGAGCGTCGCCCAATGTGTGGCATCGTCAAGAAGAGCAGAAAATGTGAAAAAGTTTGGGCTGATCGCCAGAAGTGACCTGGGTCCAGCCGGAGAAACCACGTCGGCGGGCTGGAATTTTCGCCCGATGCGGATTCGGGGAGGTCACTCGTTCGGTGTGGTTGGCGGTATACTGGATTGTTCTGGTGCCCGCATACCGCGGAGCCTGCACGGCGCGGAAGTGGTGGGGTTGCACCCCCACAGAGTGGACTGTGTGAAATGGACGATTGAGCGTGGCGGCTATGACTCTTACTCGCCAGGAAATTGAAAAAGTGGCCTTTTTGGCCAGGCTGATTCTCACGCCCGAGGAACTCGACGAGATGACCGGGCAGCTCGGGCGGGTCCTGGAATACATGGCTTTGTTGAACGAGGTCGATACCGAGGGAGTGGAACCACTGGCCCATGCCGTGGAATTTGCCAATGTTTTTCGCGAGGACCATGTAGAAAAAAGCCTGGATCGTGAAGTAGCACTGGCGAATGCCCCCCATCGGGATGACGAGTGTTACCTCGTTCCTGCGGTGTTGGGCGATGTGTGAGCTTTCAATGGTCCTTGCTTCGGGTAATCATTCCGATTGGCGATGACGAGTCTCAATAGATTCCCGTTTGACACATCTGTCACCGAGCTCCTGGTGGCCCTTCGTGACGGGCGCGTTACCTCACAGGATCTGGTCCAGGCGGCGCTGGCTCAGATCGAGAGATACGATCGGCGCGTGGGGGCGTTCCTTGCGGTGCGGGGCGAGAAGGCCATGGATCAGGCAAGGGAGGTCGATCGGCGGCGGGCCCGAGGAGAAAAACTCGGCCCACTGGCCGGGCTTCCTGTGGCAGTTAAAGACAACCTCTGTATGGAAGGGGAGCCAACCACGTGCGCTTCGCGGATGCTGGCGCGTTTTGTCCCGCCTTATGATGCCACGGTGGTGGCGCGGCTCAAGGCCGCGGACGCCATCATCATTGGCAAGACCAACCTTGACGAATTCGCGATGGGTGGGTCAACGGAAACGTCGGCCTTTCAAAAAACCCGCAACCCCTGGGATCTGGAACGGATACCCGGCGGCTCGAGTGGAGGTGCGGCGGCCTGTGTGGCCGCACGAATGGTGCCGCTTTCGGTCGGCAGCGATACAGGCGGTTCGATACGGCAACCCGCAGCGCTTTGCGGCGTGACCGGGTTGAAGCCCACCTATGGTCGGGTGAGTCGTTTCGGGCTTGTCGCATTTGCCAGCAGTCTCGATCAGATTGGGCCTTTGGCTCAGTCCGCCGAAGACTGCGCTTTGCTGCTGGAGGTCCTGGCGGGCCACGATCCCCGGGATGCCACGTCAATCAACAGATCGGTCCCCCCCTATCGTGAAGTGATCTCGCACCGGCCGGAGTCCATCAAGATCGGCTATGTTCCGGAAATGCTCAGCGACGGTGTGTCGCCTGACGTTGTCCGGACTATGGAAGAAGCACTGAACGTCTTTCGATCATTAGGAGCAGAAATCCGGGAGGTCAGGCTGCCCCATGCCCGATACGCCGTGGCCACGTACTACATCATCGCGTGCAGTGAGGCCTCCAGTAATCTTGCCCGCTATGACGGCGTGCATTACGGATATCGGACCGACGAAAAGGCCATGCTGGCGGAACTGGCCGAGGAACGCCGGCGCCTGCAGCAAGAGGGCAATCTGGCTGCGCTGGATGATCTCGACACGGCCCTGGTCAGGCTCTACCGGAAGACTCGGGCGGAAGGGTTCGGGGCGGAGGTCAAACGGCGGATCATGCTCGGGACGTACGCGCTGAGTGCCGGTTATTATGACGCCTATTATCTCAAGGCGCTGAAGGTTCGACGGCTAATCCGCCAGGACTACGACCGGGCGTTTGAAACGGTGGATATGATTCTCGGGCCGGTGACACCGGCACCGGCCTTCCGGATTGGCGAGAAAATCAACGATCCGTTGGCGATGTACCTTTTTGATCTGTTTACAGTAAGTGGCAATCTCGCCGGGATTCCAGCCCTGGCCTTCCCAGCGGGATTGAGCACAGAAGGACTGCCCATCGGAGTGCAGCTTCAGGGACCACCGCTTTCTGAAGAGCGATTACTGCAAATGGGGCATCTGTTTCAGCAGGTGACGGACTGGCACCGGCGTCGTCCGCCGTTGATCGAAGACAGTCCACAGCCGGCTTGAAACGACCCCCCGGCAGCCTTGATTAACCCGCTACGAAATATTCACGCGTGACAGGATCGAACAGGACTGGGTGATAAAGATCAGATGAGCATGGGCGACAGACCCTATAAGATTGTGATCGGTTTGGAAGTCCACGTGCAGTTGCTCACGGAGAGCAAACTTTTTTGTGGATGTTCCACGAAATTCGGGGCCCCGCCGAACACGCAGACCTGTCCTGTGTGCATCGGGATGCCCGGGGTTCTGCCCGTGATGAATCGTAAGGCGTTCGAACTCGCGGTGAAGACGGGCCTTGCGCTCAATGGCGAGATTGCTCGATTTAGTAAGTGGGACCGAAAAAATTACTACTATCCCGATTTGCCCAAGGGCTATCAGATCAGTCAGTACGACCTGCCCATCTGTCGCGGGGGTTACCTGGATATTCCTGCTGAAGACGGCGAGGGAACACGACGGATTGGGATCATTCGTGTCCATCTGGAGGAAGATGCCGGCAAAAGCATGCATGATGAAAAAGCCGGCCGGGCAGACAGCCGGATCGATTTGAATCGGGCGGGGACGCCCCTTTTGGAGATCGTCACCAAGCCAGATTTGCACTCACCGACGGAGGCGAAAACGTTTCTCACCGAGCTGAAGTTGCTTCTCAATTATCTGGAAGTTTCCGACTGCAACATGCAGGAGGGAAGTCTGCGGGTGGATGCCAACATCAATCTTCATATTCCTACCGATGACGGTGGTCACGTGGCCACGCCCATCGTGGAAGTGAAAAACATGAACAGCTTTCGGGCGGTGGAGCGAGCACTCACCTACGAGGCGCAACGGCAGTACGAAGCGTTTTTGGAAACCGGGCACAAACTGGGAGATGTGCCCAAGCAGACCCGTGGCTGGGATGAAGACGCCCAAATAACACGACCTCAGCGCTCCAAAGAGGAGTCCAGCGATTATCGATATTTCCCAGAGCCGGATCTGGTACCGGTCACGATCACCGAGGAAGAATTGGAACGCATTCGCGCAACCCTAGGCGAATTGCCGGCGGAGATCCGTCGCCGATTGCAAACAACCTACCAGATCACGGCATACGATAGTGATGTGATCGTCAATCAGGGACGGGCATTCGTGGACTACTACTGCCGTTTGGCGCAGGGATGCGGGGATGGGAAAATGGCTGCCAACTGGGTGCAGCAGGATGTCCTCCGGACGCTCAATGAGCGCCAATGGACAATCGCGCAATTTCCTGTAAGTGCGGACAACCTCGCGGAGCTTCTTCGGAAGGTGCGGGCGGGTGAACTGGACACGGCCAAGGCCAGGATGGTCTTCGCGGAGATGGTGGAGCAACGTTGCTCGGCGGCGGAAGCCGTTCAGCGATTGGGAATTGTACAGGTGGACGAAGGCGAATTGCGCCGCCTGTGTGAGGAACTGGTCGCCGCCAATCCCCGGGTGGTCGCAGAAGTGAAAGCGGGGAAAGATAAGGCGATCGGCAGCCTCGTTGGTCAGGCGAAAAAACGCAATCCGAATGTCAACCCTGCTCGGGTGAAAGAAATCTGCCTCGAATTGATCCAGCGGCAAGCCTGAATAACCGCCTTTGCCTCAGTCAATGCGGCGTGACTCGGAGAAGCTCTTCCTGGCGGAGGGTTCACATCGAAGGTTTCTGACGGTGGAGGACAAAACGGCGGTATGGCACCTCTTGTAACGCTCACGACGGATTTTGGCCGGGACAGTATCTACGTCGCCCAGTTGAAGGCAGTCCTGCTGTCGATCAATCGGCAACTCTCCCTTGTGGATGTTACCCATGAAATTCCGCCTCAAGATGTGGTCAGCGGGGCATGGATTCTGCGTCACACGGTACCTTACTTCCCGGCAGGCAGTTTTCATCTGGCGGTGATTGATCCGGGCGTGGGAACCGAGCGACGGTGTCTGGCGGTAGATTGGGAAGGCCGGTACATCGTGGCACCTGACAATGGTTTGCTGACATTCCTCGTCCGGTCGTCGCCTCCCCGACGAGCCGTGTGGCTGGAGAATCGCGCGTACTTTCGTTCGGAGGTCAGCAGCACGTTCCACGGCCGGGACCTGATGGGACCGGCGCTGGCCTGGTTGACGCATGGTGTTCCACTGGAGGAACTTGGACCGCCCACGCAAAAGTGGGTGGAACTTTCCGGTGACTGGCAGCCTCGTGTTGGCGATCGTGAAATCCAGGGCCGGATTGTATTTATCGATCGCTTTGGCAATTTAATCACGAATATAGGGAAAGATTGCTGGCCCCGGCAAATAAGGCCTTTGATTAAAGTAGGAGCCTATCAATTTACAGAGCTCAGCCGGACGTATGGTGAGCGTGCGCCGGGTGATCTGATTGCGCTGTTTGGCTCGCAGGGATATTTGGAAATTGCTGTCGTCAACGGGAGTGCGGCCGAGCAGACGAAACTCGTTGTGGGCACACCTGTTTTGGTGACGTGGTAAAAGAAACGATGGACGAGAAAGAAAAAGAATTGCTCCGCCAGTGGGACCGCACAATTTATTGGCATGCGTTTACTCAAATGGCGGAGTATGAGCCATTTATTATCGAGCGTGCCCAGGGATGTCGGCTCATCGATATTGATGGGCGAGAGTATATCGACGGGGTTGCCAGCCTCTGGTGCAATGTGCACGGGCATCGACATCCCCGGTTGGATCAGGCTATTCGGGAACAGTTAGACAGGGTGGCGCACGTGACTTCCCTGGGCTGTTCCAATCCAACTACTATCCGTCTGGCAAAACGCCTGACCGAGATTGCCCCGACAGGGCTGAATCATGTGTTCTTCGCGGACAGCGGTGCCGGGGCGGTGGAGGTGGCTCTCAAGGTGGCGTTTCAGTACTGGCGTCAGATTCCTGATCCTCAACCGCAGAAGACAGTCTTCCTGGCACTCGGCGAGGCCTATCACGGAGACACGCTGGGCGCGGTAAGCGTGGGGGGAGTGGATCGGTTCAACGCCGTGTTTCAGCCGCTTATGTTCCCCACAATTCGGCTGCCCTGTCCCGACACGTATCGAACACCCGAGGGAGTCTCGCCCGAGAGGCTGGCTGAGTACTATCTCGGGCAGCTCGAGGAGGTGTTGCGCCGCGAACACAAACGCATCGTCGGCATGATCATGGAGCCCCTGGTGCAATGCGCCGCGGGTATGGTCGTTCATCCACCCGGGTATTTACGGGGGGTTCGGGAGTTGACCAGGAAATATGGGGTGTTGCTCATTGCCGACGAGGTGGCGGTGGGATTCGGTCGAACCGGCCGGATGTTCGCCTGCGAGCATGAGGAGGTAACTCCGGATTTGCTCTGTTTGGGAAAGGGGATCACGGGCGGGTATCTGCCCGTCGCCGCTACCCTGGTCACAGACGAGATCTACAACGCATTCCTGGGTGATTACGCTTCGCTGCGGACGTTCTTCCACGGTCATACGTACGGCGGGAATCCGCTGGGGGCAGCCGTGGCCCTGGCAAATCTCGACGTGTTCGAGGAAGAGCGCACTCTAGAACAACTTCCCCCCAAAATCGAGCGGCTGGCCAGCCATCTGCAAAGGATCGCCGAACGGCCCCATGTGGGCCACGTGCGGCAGTGTGGGCTGATTGCCGGCATCGAGTTGGTCGAGGACAAGGCCACCAAACGGCCGTATCCCTGGACGGAGCGCCGCGGGTGGCAGGTCTGCCAGTACGTCCGACAGGAGGGTGTTTTCCTTCGACCGCTGGGCGACGTGATCGTCATTTTCCCACCGCTGGCGATCAGCCTGGAGGAAATCGACCACATCTGCCAGGCCGTGGAGCGCGGCATTATCGCCGTGACGGAGTAAGCACCTCCGGCTTGGGGGCTTGCCCGCATCGGGCAGGCACGATACCGTGGCGCGGCCTTCACAACGTAACGGTTACCAGTTCAATCCCTTCCCCGGCACCGAGGTTGCGCGAATATTTCTTTTCTCGGGGATTATTCCAGTGCTCATGAACGCCCAGACTGGGCAGGCGTTCCGTGGGTTCAGGGTGATTGGGGTCGTAGAACGTTCCCGAAGGCGGCCTGTCGGCGAGAGCCGCCTCGTGGAGATAATCGTCCACACCTCCTTTGCGTGGGAATGGCGTGCCTTCTGCATACAAAAAGTCGAAGGCGACCGAGTCGATGGCCACGGGATCCTGTGATGCGAATAAGCTGCACGACCATTGGTCTTCCATGGGTGGAATATGCATTTTCTGCGGAACAGGATCACGCGGATGCACTCCGGAAAAGAGGCCATCAATCAGGTACAACACCGTCTTGCCGCCGAGATGAGCGTGCCCCATCAAATCCACCAGCGGGCGATAGATCCGGGGAGTATTCGAGAAGCAATGGGGATGCATGTCGTAATAATTCTCCTGAACAGGCCAGCGAATGAGCGATCCGTAGTGGTTTTTGGCGCAGAGTGTGACGCCGGCCCCGCTGTGGGCTTTGAAGTTCGCGAAATTGATCAGATAGTCAGCCTCGGCGAAGCATCTGGGAATGACGTCCTGGGCCACTCCCTGTGGCCGTGAACTCCAGTAGAGGGGGACTTCTGACGCTTCAACTTTAATTCGTCCAAACTTCCCAGCATAGTCCACATATTGAACGTCTCTATAATGGGCGTGAAGGATGTCATAGTATTCATGGACGAGATAAGCGAGGGTATCGCAAATCGTGATATCAGCAGGCTTGACCCCCACTTCATCCACCAGTTGTCGAAGGAGCGCAAGAATCATATGCGGTGACGTGTTCATGTAATTTTCGCGCCTGATGAAGCGGTAGGTTTCAGGATCAACGACGTTTTCTCGAAAGATCATCCCCACCCAATTCGGCTTGATGGCAATCTTCTGGCCCGGCTGATACCCCTGAGCGACACCCTGGCGGGTGGTATTGAAATGGCGGAAAAGTTTGTCCCAGGCTTCTTTGACGGTGTTTGCTCCGGTAAGATGGCAGACTGCCTGGTCCATCATCTGGTTGACGCGGTCCTGCTTGACGTGATTTCCTTCCCACCACCGGCCGTCATCGGGCCCTTTCCATTCCACCACCCCGGGATCATGCGTCCAGACCACACGACCGGGAAATATTCCCTTTCCTTTGCCAATAGGTTTGAGGGGGACGGGCTGATCCGAAACGGCCTCTTCCGCACGGCCAACCTTCGTCGCAGTGAAAAGGCCCACAAAGGCTGCGGAGCTGCCGATGAATTGACGGCGACTGACGGATGACAAATCGGGTGCCTCGGCGGCGTACGGACAATGGCGATGATCCGACATGACTGGCCCTCCCTTTACAAAGAAGACAAATGACGCACGTGTTCTTCCCGGTAGCCTCAATATACTGCTTTTCGTGGCCCAGGAGAATCTTTCTGATTGGGTTGCTTGGCCAATCGCTGCCCGAAGGTACCATAGCCGCGGGAAAGCGCCTGCCAATCGGACGGCTTTTAACTCTGTGGAAAGGGCGAGCGTGGCACTTTTGGGCTGACAAATAAAAAGGGAAGCCATTGGCCCTTTCCCCGGCGGACATGCGTTGGCCGTGGTCGTGCGCGATCAATGGAGGTGGTCAACCACTCTCTTTGATGTCAAACACATCGTCGGGAGACAGCGTGGGAGTGTGATGGCTCTCCGGGCCGGTTGTCTGCTGGGTGTGTCCCTCGCCCCCTGACCCGGTCGGTTTGGGACCCGCGCAAGGACGCTTCAGAAAGGCAATCCAGCCCATGATTCCTTTGGCGTCCTTGTAATACTCCACCGCCACAAGCTCCCAACCCTGCTGGCCCACGGCATTGAGTTCGTCCTGAAGGGCCAGCTCGGAGCGTCGCGTCAGAAACATGTACTCCCATCGCTGCTGTGCCTGGATGATTGCCGTTTTCGTCATGCGCCACCTCCTTCTGCCAGAAGACAAACCAAATGGGTCAATTGAAACAGGGTGAACGACCCGGGTTCGTGGTTTGTGCTGTTAATGAACACCAAGCAGCGATGACTCTCTGGCCCCCCTTAATCTAATCCGGCCCAGAGCAGTTGAAAAGTTGCGGCAGGGTGCCGGTGGGCCAGTCACGAGTCGCCCTACCGGAATCCGACGGTTTTCCTTGTGTTTGAAGCCCTGGAGGGGCAATTCATGAATTGCCCCTACAACACATTGAGCTTTTGGCCCCTCTCAGCTCCAAACCACAAGTGGGGATGAGGCAAAAGGACCTCCGGCCGTAAGCCAGGTCAACTATTGGAAGAAGGGGTCGGCACCAGAGGGTTGCCCGTGTACGGATTGAGATCAACCCCATTTGTGGGCAGCACGTCCAGCGGTACCGTCACGCGCACAGTCGTGCCCTGCTGTGGCTGCGAGGTAATCTCTGCCCAGCCGCCGAGGAGTTTAGCGCGATCGCGGATGGAATGAATACCGTAATGCCCCGCGGGGATTCGCTCGACGTCAAATCCACTTCCCCAGTCACGCACCTCAATTTCCAGGGTGGAATCCTGCTGCCGGAGTGAGACGGCCACCCGGGGACTTCCGCTGTGCCGCGCCGCATTGAGCACCGCTTCCTGCACGATGCGGAACAGATGCATTTCCATGGGGGCGGCCAGGCGTACGAACTGCGTTTCGTGATGGAATTCGATGTCGATGTGATGACGCGCCCGAATCTCTTGAAAGAAAGTTTCCAGAGCTGGGATCAGCCCACCTTCTTCGAGAAGGTCCGGGCGAAGTCCCCGAATCAGCCGCCGGGCTTCGGCGATGGCGTTCCGGATAAGATGGATGGCGCGATCGAGAAAACTCTCCGCTTCCTGGGGAGTTGTATTTCGTAGATGGCGGTAGGTCTCCAGGCTCATGAGCGCGCCGGTTGCCTGCTGAATGAATCCGTCGTGGATTTCGTAAGCGATCGCTTCGTTCTGCCGCTCCTGGAGCTCCCAGACTTCGTTGAGCAGCCGTTTTTCTGTTCGCCGCCAGGCTTGTTTCTCCGAATGCCAGTCCTGACGGGCCTGTTCGAGTTCCTCTTCAATCTGTCGCCAAGTTGTCACGTCGGTGATATATCCGGTGAGGAAAGCCACCTCACCCTCCTCGTCATAGACTGCCGATCCTTGTTCCCAAACCCATTTAACGTCACCGGAAGCCGTGCGGATGCGGTAGACCAGGCGATACGGCCGGCGCTCCCTGACCGCCTTCTGGACTTCCTGCCAAACTTTTTCACGGTCCTCTGGAACGATGAGCTCCGCGTAGGCCCTCCGTCGGTTTCCAATGAGGTCTTCCGGAGCATAACCCGTCAACTCTCGGCAGCCGTTGCTGATGTACTCCATGGTCCACTGAGGATCATTGCGACACTGATACACCACCCCGGGAAGAGTTTGCAGAAGCCCGCTGAGGCGGTGTGTTTCAAGCTCCATGAACGTTTGATAGCGATAGGCGCCCTGAAGAACCGGCTCGATAAGCACCACGCCGGCAAGAGAGGCCAGGGAAATCAGCAACCCTACCGATTCGGAAATAAGGTCCTGGGGAAGTCCCAGCCAGCTTTCGGCCAGCACGCTGAAGCTGCGAACCACCATCAGGACCATGGCCACAGCAAGAAGCAGCCAGCCCCAACCCGGCCGAAACCGGCTGGCGATCCGCAGGGCAACCCAGGCGGCCGCGGCCTGGCATAGGAGGGAAATGACGACGACAATGATCACAAACATCTAAAGTCCACGCAGTGTGAGAGAAAAGGATACTTTGTTTGCAAAAACGCACTATTTTTCAGTACGTTGCGGCGAACGTTACGGTGCACGGATGGTCTTGCAGCGGCCGTGAACCGCAAAAGCTATCACGAATTTCGGTGCCCGTGAGTCACGTGAGTCATACGAGCATGAACTGCCGCCTTTTCAAGCGTTGCACCCGCCCATGAATTGACCGTGCAATGTGAACTATAGCCCCCCATCGTTGTGTGTCAATAACCCGAATAAGGGGAGCCCGCGGTGTGAAACACACCGCCCTTTTCCAACCATGCGGTGGACCTATTTCTGTGCTAGATTTTTTGAGCTTGCCCACGCAACAGACAATAAGCCCCCTTGTTGGTGGGGTATTTGTGATCTTCGAATTGCTCCGGAAGGGGCTCCACGGTTAATGTAAGTCACCGGACTCTGCGGACAAAATTAAGAAAGCTGAAATAAAGAAAAAAGGAGGCCAGCCGTGAGGATCGCGATGATAGGCACTGGTTACGTGGGGCTTGTGACCGGCACGTGCTTCGCCGAAACCGGCAACGATGTCATCTGCGTAGATTGCGATGCTGAAAAAATTCGACTCCTGCAGGCGGGCGAATGTCCGATCTACGAGCCCGGTTTGGAAGAACTCCTCCAGCGAAATATAGCGGCAGGCCGTCTGCGCTTTACCACAGATTTGCCTAGCGCCGTCCGATGGGCAAAACTCATCTTCATTGCCGTGGGAACACCGCCCCGGGATGACGGCTCTGTCGATTTGTCGGCCCTTTGGGCGGTCGTCGAGGAGATGGCTCCCCACCTCGCCGAGGACGCCATCGTGGTGATCAAGAGCACGGCGCCGGTCGGAACGAACGCGGCGGTCACC
Organism: Thermogutta sp.; assembly: GCF_014359955.1. Lineage (GTDB taxonomy): Bacteria > Planctomycetota > Planctomycetia > Pirellulales > Thermoguttaceae > Thermogutta. Next base: position 16,148 of record NZ_JACIYL010000010.1, read on the forward strand.
GCCAGGCTCCGCGAACTCACCGGCCGCTCCGTGGATGTGGCCACCAATCCCGAGTTTCTGAAAGAGGGTGCGGCCGTGGAAGATTTCATGAAGCCCGACCGCGTGGTAGTGGGGGCACGGCGGGAGGAGGTCCTGGAAGTCCTCTGGGATCTCTACCAGCCTTATCTGCGTACGGACAAGCCTCTGCTTTTCATGTCACCGGAAAGTGCCGAAATGACCAAGTACGCGGCCAACGCGATGCTCGCCACAAAGATCAGTTTCATCAACGAAATCGCGGCCATCTGCGAGCGGACGGGAGCCGATATCAACGATGTTCGCCGGGGAATCGGGCACGACAGCCGGATCGGTTTTGCGTTTCTGTTCCCGGGCGTTGGCTACGGAGGCAGTTGCTTTCCCAAAGACGTTCGGGCCTTGGCGGCCGTGGCTCGCGCTCACGATGTGACCCCGCGGATTCTGGAGGCCACGCACCAGGTCAACGAACATCAAAAAGCAATTCTCCTCCGCAAAATCCGGGAGCACTTCGGCGGTGCTCTTTCGGACAAAACGATTGCCATCTGGGGGCTTGCCTTCAAACCGGGAACGGACGACATTCGCGAGGCGCCATCTTTGGTCTTGATTGATGGCCTGCTCCAGCACGGGGCGGCTCTGCGAGTGTATGACCCGGAAGCGATGGAGAACGTCCGCAAACGCTACGGAAACCGGCTCACGTACTGTCAGCAACGGGATGAAGCCCTGGATGGTGCCGACGCCCTGGTGATCGTGACGGAATGGAAGCAGTTCATCCACCCTGACTTCGACGAGATGAAGCGCCGATTGAAACGGCCGGTCATCTTCGACGGACGAAATATCTACAATCCTCATCGCATGAAGGATCTTGGCTTCACCTATTACAGCATTGGACGACCGCCGGTCAGACCGTAATCTGTTGCCGGGGCCCCGATGTGGTCCCTAACTGCCAACAGGCCGCGGAGCCGAAGCGAGAATGCGTTTGACTGATTCGCACACGGACGGTTAAAATGACAATAACGCCGCTGCGGTATCGGCAGTGAGTGTGCCCGGAAACCGTGCGAGTATCTGGTGAGACTTTTCCTCGCCCGATGGGTGGGCGGTTCTAGTCCAGATAGGGGATGAACTGAGGTAACTTCTCCAGGTCGCTGACGATAACTTGGCAGACGACCGGCCAGAGGCTTATGGAAGAGGGCCGAACGTCGGTCAGTCGGACTGCCAACCCGTCCGCCGTCCGGTAAGTGTGAATCGACTGGCATGATCGAGGGTAACGAGAGAACCGGCACCCCTTCGCGACAGCCGTCACCGGCGAAGCCAGTTCGGCTGGAAGAACAGCCGACGGTGATCACTCCCGCCGAGGCGCTGCTGCCGGTCTCCTCGCCCGAAATTGGCGTGGAAATCCTCACCCCCAGAGTCAGCCCGGGAGCCACCCTCGGTCCTTACGAGATCCTGGAGTATATCGGTGGCGGAGGGATGGGCCGGGTATTTCGGGCGTTCGATGCCCGCCTTTCCCGGGTGGTGGCGCTGAAGGTCCTCACACCCGAGCAGGCTGCGGACCCGCAAACCCTCGCAAGATTCCAGAACGAAGCCCGGTCTGCCGCGCGATTGAACCATCCGGGCATCGTGCAGGTCTATGCGGCGGGTGAGCAGGATGGGGTTCACTACATCGCCTTCGAGTTCATCGAAGGCACCAACCTGCGAAAACTCGTGGAAGAAAAAGGGCCGCTCCCCTGGGTGGATGCCGTGCGATACATCCTTCAGGTGGCCGAGGCCCTCGATCACGCGAGCAGGCGAGGGGTCATCCATCGAGACATCAAACCGTCCAACATCATTGTGACCCACGATGGCCAGGCCAAATTGATCGACCTGGGATTGGCCCGAATTTATCAACCCAGAGGGCCGGCGCAGGATCTGACCAGCAGTGGCACAACTCTGGGGACATTCGACTATATCGCGCCGGAACAGGCGCGAGATCCTCGGCTGGCGGATGTCCGCAGCGACATTTAGTCTTTGGGCTGCACGCTCTTCTTCCTGCTGACGGGCCAGCCTCCGTTCCCCGGTGGAACGGTCCTC
>NZ_JACIYL010000100.1 GCF_014359955.1 Thermogutta sp.
GCTTTCTCCCCCGGAAACGCCCCCTTTGACCATATCGTCCTCAGGTCTCGCCGAGTCCCCGACTCCCGGAGGGACGGCCTCCTCAGAGCGCGGTTCTTGGGGAGCGACGCCGGGCGAAGCACCAACCTCGGAACGGACGGGCACGGGGGTGATCGCCCCGCATTGAGGGCACTGCGCCTTCTTGCCCGCTGCAGAAAGCGGTACCCGCAAGTGGCTTCCGCATTGTGGGCACAGGAACTCAATTGGCATGACGATCTCTCTGAAACCTCGTGATTGACTTTTGCCTGTTTATTCTCCCGAGGACAAACCGTAAATGAAATGGGGTGGTGTCAAACTGCGCCAGGTTAATCGGGCCAAAGTTGCGAGCAATCCTGGTGACAAACGGCGATTTAAGATAACCTAAAGAGAACGAAGGAACAAGCGACGTCCACCACCCGAGACCCTTGCCGTCACATAGGGATTCCGTGGTGGTGATCGTCTTCAGGCAGACTTTATGGCAAGTCGATCTTCGGAAATTCTCGGTCCTCAGGGACGCATCGCGGTCCGCCTTTCCGGCTACGAGCACCGCCCGCAGCAACTCCAGATGGCGGAGGCCGTGGAAAAGGCGATCGTGGAGGAGCGGCATCTTGTCGTGGAAGCCGGTACCGGGGTGGGGAAAAGCTTCGCTTACCTGGTCCCCACCATTCTGGCGGTAGCAGGAGAGCTGCCCGCGCGGGACGTCGAGCGCGCCGTCATTTCCACCCACACCATCAGCTTGCAGGAACAATTACTCCTCAAGGATATCCCTTTTCTGAGAAGCGTCATGCCGTATGAGTTTACGGCGGTGCTGGTGAAGGGTCGCGCAAACTATATCAGCCGTCGCCGTCTGGGAAACGCGCTCACACGTTCCCGAACTCTCTTCGCAGACGAAGAATGGCAGCAACTCCAGACCCTGGCTTCGTGGGTTGCTCAGACAACGGACGGCTCCCTTTCTGATTTGCCGTTTCGGCCGCTGGCCACTGTTTGGGACGAAGTTGCCAGCGATAAGGATAACTGCCTGGGCAACCGCTGCCCCCATTATGACAACTGTTTCTACTTTGCGGCGCGTCGCCGGATCCAGCGAGCCCAGATTCTCGTCGTCAATCATGCCCTCCTCCTCAGCGATCTCGCGCTCAGGATGCAGGGTGCCTCTCTATTGCCGGAATACGACCTGCTTATCATCGACGAGGCCCATACACTGGAGAGCGTGGCTTCCGAGCAATTTGGGCTGGAGATCAGTAACACTCAGATCGCGTACAATCTGCGGCGGTTGTACAACGAGAGGACGCAGCGGGGGCTGCTCGTCCATTACAAAAGCGCGGAGGGCCAGCAGGCCGTTCTGGATTGCCTTTATCGATCCGACGAGTTTTTTGCCCAGGTGCTCGACTGGTACGAAAAGGAAAGATCGAGCAACGGTCGGGTCCGCACGCCCAATCTTTTTCGTAACACCCTGAGCGAAGGGCTGGAAAAACTTGCCCAGATTGTCCATCGTCGGGCAGCCGACGTCCATCCCGAGGAGGAACGGCAGGATCTCATCGCCGCACGGGACCGGCTTCAGTCGCTCGCCACCGCCATCGACCACTGGAACAAGCAGCGCGAGCCGGATCACGTGTACTGGGTGGAGGTCAGCGAGAACCGGGCGCTACCACGGGTGACCCTGGGTTCCGCCCCCATCGAAGTGGGAAGCCTCTTACGAGAACATCTTTTCCAGGCTATCCCCCGGGTCATCATGACCAGTGCCACGCTGACCATTGCCGAGCAGGGATTTGAGTATTTTAAATCACGTGTCGGCCTCACTCATGTGGAAACTCTTCAGGTGGGCAGTCCGTTCAACTACAGCGAGCAAGCAGAATTGATCCTGGTGCGTGATATGCCGGATCCCGGCGTGGATCCCCAGGCCTATGAGCGTGCGCTGGTGGCCATGCTGAAGCGGTACATTGCCCGAACGGAGGGTCGCGCATTTGTTCTTTTCACGAGTTACGATCTGATGCGAAAGGTCGCCAGCGCCCTTCAGTCGTGGTTTTCGGAGCATAAATACACGCTTTTTTCCCAGGCGGACGGCACACCGCGAACACAAATGCTGGAACGCTTCAAAGTGACGCCCCGTGCGGTGCTTTTTGGAACCGACAGTTTCTGGCAGGGGGTGGACGTGCCCGGCGAAGCGCTCCAGAACGTGATCATCACACGACTTCCTTTCGCGGTTCCCGACCGCCCCCTCATCGAGGCCCGGCTTGAGGCCCTCCGTGCGGCCGGCCGCAATCCGTTCTACGACTATCAGATTCCCGAAGCAGTGATCAAGCTTCGCCAGGGCTTCGGCCGACTCATCCGCAGCAAACAGGATAAGGGAATCGTGGTGATTCTCGATTCCCGGGTGTGTCAGAAGAGCTATGGCAGGATATTTCTTCGGTCCCTGCCGCCCTGCCGCGTGGTGGAAGAAAGCGTTCTGGACGCGACTCCGCTGTTCAAGAATTCGCGGCTCAGTCGCGAGACGTGATCACGATGCATCCTCGGGGATATACAGGAGTCGGCCGCAGGATCGGCACCAGATCGGCTTGCCGCACATCAGATCGCTCCGCATGTTGATGGGCACATGCTGGTTGCATCCGCCGCAGAAATCCCCCCGAAGCGGCGCCAGGGCATCACTTCCCTTGCTGCGAAGGGTCCGCTGGTAGAGATCCTTAATCTCGTAGGGCAGCATTGCGTCGAGCTGGGTGATCAAATGTTTGAGCTCTTTTTCAACCTGCGCCATGTCGCTGCGGATGATCGGTTCCTGCCGGGAAAACTCCTCCTGCCATTTGGCCGCCGTTTCCTTCGCCGCCGCCACAGCGGCCTCGGCCTCCTGAACTTTGACCGCCATCTCTTCCACTCGGGCCATCAGTTCGATGGCCTCGTCGGCGAGCACGCTGGCGGCCATTTCGTCGGCGGCGATTTGATCCTTGAGCAGTTGATATTCGCGGTTGTCATCACATTCGAGAAGTCGGCCTTTTCGCCTCTGGATGTCGGCCAGCTTCTGCTCGTACTCCAGTTGTTTGGCGTGACTGGCCATGCGGGCCTCGGTGTGAGCTTTCTTGGTCAGTTCCAGATTCTTTTCGGCCTGACGGATTTGTTCCTGATGCGCCTGGGCGAGCCGCGGACCTTTCATCAGGCGGCCCCGTAGTTCGTCCAGTTGCAGGTAAAGACTGTGGATGCGCCGAAGTATCTCCGGAACTGTTTGCGCCTGGGATGTCATAGAGCTACCTCCTCAGGGGATAAAAAAAGGGCTGTCCTGTAGGGACAGCCCACCTCGGGCCCTCACAATGGCGGCGGTACTACGCCACCAGTTCATCCGCGAAAGCTTCCAGTTGTTTCGCTCGCACGGGATGTTGAAGCTTCTCCATTGCATCGGCTTCGATTTGACGGACGCGTTCGCGGGTGACCTTGAAGATGCGTCCCACATCCTCCAGCGTGTAGGCGTAGCCGTCCCGCAGTCCGTACCGCAGGCGGATGATTTCCCGCTCGCGGTAAGTGAGCGTTTTGAGCAGGCTTTCGATTTTTTCTCTGAGCAACTCGCGATGGGCGACATACTCCGGTTTGTCGAGGTTGCGGTCGGCAATCAATTCGCTGAACGCGCCGTCGTCGTCTTCTCCCACCGGCCGATCCAGGCTGCTGGGCTGACGCCCCATTTCCAGGAGTCGATGGGCCTCCTCGATAGGCACCTGGGCGGCCCGGGCCATCTCCTCCGCACTCGGCTCCCGCCCCAGCTCGTGCATCAGACGGCGAGATACATTTTTCAGTTTACCGATCTGGTCGATGATGTGAACAGGGATGCGGATCGTCCGTGAATGTTCCGCCAGTGCACGGGTGATGGCCTGCCGAATCCACCACGTGGCGTACGTGGAGAATTTGAATCCCCGCCGATACTCAAATTTATCCACCGCTCTCATCAGGCCCGTGTTACCTTCCTGAATGAGGTCCAGGAAGCTCAATCCCCGGTTCCGGTACCGCTTGGCCACAGAAACAACCAACCGAAGATTACTGTTGGAAAGCTCGCGTTTCGCCTCGGTGTAGTCCCGGAAGTGGGCCTCCATCTTTTCACACCGGCTCCGCAAACTCCGCGGGCTTTCCTGCGTCGCCAGCATGAGATCGCACAGCTCCCGCCGCAGCCGATCACGTTCTCCCAACTCGCCCGGCTGCGTTTTCAGTTCGTGGAGTCGGGCACGGATTTCTTCCATGCGTTTGAGAACATCCCGCATCTGCTGCATCATGGCCTGCACGCGCCGCGTCCGCAATCCCAGTTCTTCCACGAGGATCAGCATCCTTGCGCGACGGGCCAAAAAGCGACGCCGTGCCTTGGCCTTGATTTCCGGGGGAGTTCGCCGGTTGATCAGTCGCCTGAAGTCCCGCTCATTGGCGGCCATCAAGCCGCGGAGGGTCCGCAGATTGTGCGGCATCCGCCCCAGGATCTGGCTCTTTGTCAACTGATCGGTAAGGGACATCTTGAGCGTTCGATCGAACGCCAGTTCCCCGCGCTGGACCGCCTCCAGCGTTTGAACCGCCTGTTTGAGGACCAGATGGCACCCCATCACTGTGCGCCGGAATCTCTTGCGGGTCACCTCGATTTTCTTGGCCAGGGCGATCTCCTGCTGCCGCGTCAGCAGGGGGATGTTGGCCATCTGGCTGAGATACAGCCGAATGGGATCACTGTTCCACTTGGCCTTTTGACCGGGCAGCAGATCGCGGAGGAGTGGGTCTTTGAGGAGGGGATCTTCGGCGGGAGAAGCGACGTCCTTGCTTGCGGCCTCCCCGTTGGATCCCACCGGCGGTCGGTTGACCAGCTCGATCCCCGCTTCCTCCAGGGCCGTGATGAGTCGATCCAACCGTTGCGGCCGTGTTTCCTGATCGGGAAGATAACTGATGACCTGGTCGTACGTCAGATAACCCTGGGCTCGTCCTTGAGCAAGAAGCCGTTGCAACTCCTTGTCGGCCTGTTTCACGGGTCGCCTCCTTTCGTGCTTCCGTGCCGAAAGCCAGCCAGATCACGGGAAACCGCGACTGAACGAAGCGCGGGAATCGCCGGTTTCCCGACGCCAGAAACCTCACCCGTCCGTGGGCTCGGACCACTTCTGGCGATTTTTCTGCTGATCTATGATCCGCTTCAACAAGTCGAGCTCTTCTTCCGGTGCCAGTCCTCCTTTTCGCAGGGCGTGGGCCAACTGGGAAGCCTGCAACTGGGCGATGCGTGCCGTATGGCTTCGCAGAAGGCCCTCCAGCAACTCATCCGGATTTTGCTCGGGAACCTTCTTTTCCCGAGCCGTTTGCTCCACGTCTACCAGGACATTATGCAGCGAAGCCTCGTCGAGCGCCAACATCAAATGTTCGAAATCGACCGGCTGCCCCAGTTCCAACAGATCCAGGGCGGCCTGATAAATCTGTCGGGCGGGCGGCGACGTCAAATCGTCCGCGGAAAAATGCTCCCGTAACCGTCGGGCCCCCTCGGGAACCGCCACCAGAAACTCCAGAAAGGTGCGATGCCAGCCATCCAGGGTCGGGCGCGAGGAAGCCGAAGGCACGACCCGCGGACGTGTCTGCCCGCGCCGCAGTTCTTCCAATCGGCGGCGGAGAACCCCCTCATCGATCCGCGTGAGCACCGCCAGTCGGGAAAGGATCTTCCATTCGCGGGCCTGCTGCTGGGCAGAATGTTCGCCGAGCCTGGCCGGTGCTTTGGCAATCACATTGAGAACCTGATCTGTCGCCCGACTCACCCCCGCTATGTCGTTTTCCAGATCGACGCCGTAAGTGGCGGCGGCAAAGGCGTGGTCCAGGGCGTCAACGGTCCGTTCGTCAAGGGCTTCCTGAAAACCGGCGGCACCGTATCGCAACAGATAATCGCATGGATCAAGATCGTCGGGGAGCGTGAGAACCTGAAGGTCGATCTGCCGGGCGACAAACAACTCCAGCACCTGCGCTGCTCGTCGCCGACCTGCCTCGTCGCCATCCAGCACCAGCACGACCCGATCTACATATCGTTGAAGCAGCCGCAGGTGGGAGTCGGCCAGAGCTGTTCCCAACACCGCAACGGCGTTGGAAAAGCCATATTGATGGGCCATGATGACGTCGGTGTAGCCCTCCATGACCAGCGCCGTTCGGGTGCGGCGGAAGGCATCCCGCGCAAGATCGAGCCCATAAAGCAGCCGACTTTTGGCAAAAAGCGGCGTCTCCGGGGAGTTCACGTACTTGGCGGGCGTGGTTTCGGCCATGTGAGGCAGCACCCGCCCCCCAAAGCCCACCGGTCTGCCCTGGGCATCGCGAATGGAAAAGAGGACCCGACCGCGGAAGCGATCGATCCACTCGCGAGTATGCGCCGACGTGAGGATGCCCACCGTTACCAGCAGTTTGGGGTCGATTTGGTCCCGCCGTGCCCGACGGAGAATCCAATCCGGCTGAAGCGGAGAAAATCCGAGCCGGAATTTTCGGATACTCTCTTCGGAGATCCCCCTTTCGCGAAGGTACTGGCGTGCGGTCGCTGCTTCGGACGATTCGAGCAGGCAGGCATGATACTGCTGCTCTGCCCAGGCCATGACTCGGAACAGTTCCTGCTTGCGATCCCCCCCACTCGGTTTGCCTGCGGTTCGCGGAAGGGGAATTCCCGCCATCTCGGCCAGCATCGCCAGGGCTTCGGGGAACTCCACGTTTTCCATGCGCATGACGAAGCTGAAAATGTCCCCGCCGATGTCACAGACGAAGCAGCGAAAGCACTGGCGTTCGGGATTGACCTGCAGGCTGGGATGGTGGTCGTCATGCCAGGGACAGAGGCCGACAAATCCTCGCCCCTGACGGCGGAGAGGGATATAGCGCTCCACCAGATCGACGATATCAATCGCCTGGCGAATCTGTTCTTTGACGTCCGAATAGGGGCTGAGCGGCATGGTGGAGATGGACTCCCACGTGTGCCAAGCGGTGACCTCCGTGCCTGGTGGGAGAAGTATGGCGAGACCTTCCATTCGCCGGGATCCCTCCTCCAGGGGCCCATTGGACCTGGATGTGCGGGGATGGCCTCCTGCCGCGTTGCACTCACTACCTATACATTTTATAGCGAAAGCCGTCGCGCCGCTGAGCGCGCCCCACCGATCAACCGCCAAAATCAGGGTAGTCCTTGCCAGGGAAAGCGCTACGAATCTAAGAAATTACTTCCAGAAAATCAAGGGAGAAAATCCACCCGGCAAAGGATAGCGCATCGTTCGGCAAACAGGTATGGCCTGAGAAATGCTGGGCGGGTGACCGGAAAACGCGCCAAACAATCACGCCGAGTTGGATCCGCGGGAACCGCAACCAAGTCGCAAAAACCGAAGCTCTGACTTTGCGCAATTTTGAATTCGATTTGCGCAAAATTGAGTTGACGGCATATCCACCGAGCCTAACATAAGAGGAAGAGTGTTGTTTTCAATATATTCTTCGAGGCTCCAAACTGTTGAGGAGTTTAGCTATGAACGGCATGGCTTTTCGCGGCAGAAGCGCTTTCACTCTTGTTGAGTTGTTGGTGGTGATCGCGATTATCGGAATATTGGTGGCACTACTTTTGCCGGCAGTTCAGGCAGCCCGCGAGGCAGCACGAAGGTCGCAATGTGTTAACAACATCAAACAGCTCGCGCTTGCATGTCACAACTTTCATGAGCAGTATGCTGAACTGCCCTACGGACGAAAGTACGACGCGTGGGACAGTTATACGTGGACCGAGCTCATACTACCTTTTATTGAGCAAAAGTCAGTTTTCGATCGCTATATTTCCCTTCCGGAGCGGGGTTATACCCTGGGTACGCCGCCCTGGAACCACCCCGACTGGGGTAGTAAGGGCACATGCCCATTGACTCCCGCCGGCAGTAATCCTCAGCTACGAGAGGCTCGACGGACCAGAATCCCGACTTTCGTTTGTCCAAGCGATGGGGGACCCTACGGAAATGAGCTTTTTAGTGACACATGGGGGTTTTATCGTGGAAATTACCGAGGCTGTGTGGGGTCGGGTGACATGTACGGAGAAGACGTTCAGGACGGAACAAATGGCCCATGGCGTCCGGGAGTTTTTGCTGTCAAACACAACCAAAGTTATGAAACGGGCGCCAGCATTCCGACACGGGGTGTGAAGATCGCGCAAATCACCGACGGCACATCCAATACGGCTATGATCTCCGAGGGGATTTGTCCTCAGATCGAAACGGCCTGGGGCGGACCGATCGGGAGTATTATTTATGGCAATATGGGAGGTGCTCTTTACAGCCATGCCGTAACGCCCAATTCCTCGGCGCCCGATCGGATAATCGGACCTTGTCCTCAAAACCAGGGTGACAAAGATTACCCAGCCCCTTGCCAAAGCATTGGAAGCAACGCCGGTGGTCAGCCCAGTGCGTCACGAGCCTTTGCCGGTGCGCGAAGTCGTCACCCTGGCGGCGTCAACGTCGGCATGGCTGATGGTTCCGTGAGATTCGTGAGTGACACAGTGGACCTTCTCATTTGGCGGTACTTGGCGACTCGCAATGGCCAGGAGCCACTCGGGGAATTTTGATAAGAGAGGAATGCCCGTCCTCACCAATCGTGACAATCTATTAGCCAGGTCAAATCACACGGCGAGTGGCGCACGGAAATCCCCGCCGGATGTTTGATTCGATCATTGATTGGCGCTTTCTCCCGGAGAGCAATCCTATAGGGGTTCGCAACACGAAAAGCTCCGAGGAAATTACCGGCAGACTACCAAAATAAGCAGGGCACTCACTTATGGTGAGTGCCCGATTCTTTGGGTAGGTTTTTCGACGTTCGTTCTCACACATCACAAATCCTGACGCAGCGTTCGAGGGAAGCAAGGGCCGCTGCCGGTTCGGGATTGCGGGGCACAAACTCCTGGCCCACAAAGCCCTTATATCCTGTCGCCACAATTGCCTTCATCACGGCCGGGTAATAAATCTCCTGGGTCTCATCAATCTCATGCCGACCCGGGTTTCCGCCCGTGTGGAAGTGCGCAATGTACTGAATGTTTTCCTGAATCGTGCGGATGAGGTCTCCTTCCATGATCTGCATGTGGTAAATGTCGTACAGCAGTTTGAAATTCTCAGAGCCAATCCGCTTGCACAGCTCCACACCCCACGCCGTGTGATCGCACATGTAATCCTTGTGATTGACCTTGCTGTTGAGCAGTTCCATCACCAGCACAACTTTGTGCTTTTCAGCAAGGCCCAGAATTCGTTTGATCCCCACAACGCAGTTTTTGAGCCCCTGTTCGTCATCCAGACCCGGCTCGCGATTTCCGGAGAAGCAAAT
>NZ_JACIYL010001000.1 GCF_014359955.1 Thermogutta sp.
CTCGGGCGAAGCCGGAACGGCCCCTCATGCCACGCCCAGCATTTCCTCGATTATCAGCAAGGCTTCGCGGACCGTCAGATCCGTCGCAATGAGTTCTTCGATTCTACGGCACCCGTGGCCAACCGTGGTGTGGTCACGCCCCCCGAAATAACGCCCGATTTCTTTCAGGGTTCGCTTGGCCAGTTTGTGGCTGAGGTACATGGCGACATCCCGGGCAAGGACTTCCTCGCGTTCCCGGCCGGGGCCACGCAGTCGCTTGAGCGGGATGTGGAAGTACCGCGCGGTTGCTCGGGCGACCTGCTCCATGGTCACGAGTGCTCTTTTATTGTGCATTCGCACCAGTGACTGGGCGAGTTCGTAGTCCACATGGCGTTCGCCGAGGTTGTGGGCAGCTTCCTGCGCAAGGCCCAGGATTTGCCGGGGAGAGAGGGCTAATTCCTGCGCCAGCAGGTCTGCCGCAGCGTCGGTGAGGAGAAACCCGTACTGTCCAAAAGCAGCCTGGAAAAGGGCTTTTCGAACAGATACGCCCGGCAGGGCCAGCGGGGCCGTCAGACCCCCCGTCAGGATTTCCCCGATCCGATGGTCGAGGTCGGTGATGTGCCAGGGGCGGACGCGGCTGGCTACGGCAACGCGCGGTGAGCCATGCTCCGCCGCCTGGAGCATGACCACGCATTCCTCCTGCCCGGCGGGGTATTCGGCAAGAAATTGCAGGTCGTCGAGGATCACAAGGTCCGCTGCCTGCCAAGTTTTTCGGAATGCGCGATGACGCCGGTTCGCCAGGGCCTCGGCAACGGCGTGTCCGAACTCGGCCGCATTTTGCCGCAAAATGACGGCTTGAGGGTTCCGCCTATGATATTCCCGTTCCAGGAGGTCGAGGAGACGCGTCTTCCCGGTGCCAGGGGGACCGAACAGCGCCAGCGTCCCAGGCGCGTCGGGATCGAGGAAGCGCTCCACGGCGGCCACTGCAAGCCAGTTTTCCTGCGCGACGAAAAACTGCCCCGGGTGAGCCAGTGGCAGGCTACCACTGTCACCGTTCAGGTAGGTTACGCCGGGCAGACAAAACTGCAGATCCAGCGAAGGCACAACCGCGGGGCCCTCCAAAAGAAAATCGTGGGGACCACCAAAAGTCCTCGTTTGTTACCCTGATGACACTTTATATTGTAGTGGTCCCAAGGGGACCCCGCGAGGGGGAGGAAAGTAACGCAACGAGGGCCGGTCGGCCCGGTGCGGCCAAGGCACCGTCACTGCCCGGCTAGAATCCGCGCATTCTTGGCCTGGAGGGTGTACTTCTTGACGCGATTGAGATAGATCCGCCGTCTGACCTTGCTGCTAACGGTTTTGGCCAAACGAGCGTACTTTTCCGCCAGCTTTTCC
>NZ_JACIYL010001001.1 GCF_014359955.1 Thermogutta sp.
TGAATATTTACCTTCATCGTCATGTGTTATTCCGCAGGATACAGGCGATAAAGGCGACTTAGAGCGCTGACACTGCGCGCCCACGGGGTGATTAAGCGATAAAGAGGGCAGAATAGAGAATTTAGGTGAAGCTCAATCCGGGATAAATGTCTGCTCATCCGGCTTAAAAACCATTGCCAAGTGTCAAAGAGGCAGAAATCAATCGAAATCGCCTTTTGTTCAGAGGTTCCATAAGTATCGAACGCATTAATTCATTGAACGGGCAGAGCCATGGCAAATCATTCCGCGAGTGACATGCCGGGAACTGTTTCTCCCGTCAGCATGCCTGTTCCCATCGTGGGGTTTATCTGGCTCACGGTCGGCCTGTGTTTCTTTTCTGCCACGTGGATGTTTTTTTCCGTCGGTTCAGTCATTGAAGATTATTCTCTCCTGGTCACTGCGATTACCGTGGTCAGCATCGGCCTACCCGTTTTTTTGGCAATCGAAATCTGCATGAGCTCCTTATAAATTCGACACGACAGCAAAAACTCGTCTCCATCTTTAACCGCACGACGGAGCACAAAAAAGGAGTTGGCACCGATTTCTTCGTGGTCAACTGTAACCTGATTCCCTGGGCGAGCTTCGGAAATGTCCGGCGGTTTCCAGAAATCGAGGCTGAGAGAGCGGGCCAGTTTGTCCACGTGGCTTCGAAGCCTTTCCAACTGTTCCCCGGTGTGTTCTTCCAAGCCACTTTTGTCGAGTTGAGATCCTTCTTCGGGAAATGTGTCGGTGAACTTCTCATACAGCTCAAGAAACCACTTTACCCAAATGTCGCGGGGATCCAGGCGTTTATTGGATGGGATTTCTGTAAAGCGTTCCGCAGCGTTTTCGACGAGATCCCGGAGAAAATCGAAATCGGGAGTTGTATTGACGATTTCGCGGATGGCTACGAAATCCTCGGGCGGTTTTCCTACAGAGACTCGGAGTTTTAAGGTGACGATTCGCTTGGTATTGTCGATGAAATCGATAAGCGGCGTAATATAGCCCATGGGCTGGGCGTCGTCAAATTCGTACTTTTCGATACTCTTCCTGGCGTTCTCTGAAAGATCACGGAAAAACTGGGTGAGACCATAATCTTCCGGGTGGATGGCCCAGCCGCGGGTCCGGACATAGTCACGAAATAGAGAAAATAAGTCTGAAGCGAGCGATGGATTGTTATGTCTTACAGTGATGATATGTTCAAGGATCTGTGTGACGTCCTGGCCTGTAAGGGGGTTCTCATTATGACCGGTGAGAAACGCGTAGGATTCTCGACGGAACAGGCTTCGGCATAGCCCGACAAGGTCACCAGGCAGTAATGTTTTATTGTGCTTCGATTTCTCATAGAGGTCCCAG
>NZ_JACIYL010001002.1 GCF_014359955.1 Thermogutta sp.
ATTTTCAGGACGGATTTCAGCTCGCCTATGATGAGGCAGAAACAGGAATCGCGCCGGATTCTCCCGCGAGTAATCCGATCCCAACGTCGGGCGGGAGACCCTCCCAGGATGAACACAGTTTTGGCCGTTTGCCGCAGGACACCTCGCTTTCATTCGGACCGGGCCAGATGCCGCCGACACTCCGTATCCCGGAACATGCCGAGCCACTGTCTGCGTCCCAGGACCTGCCTCGTCCACACGGGACCCGGGACGTGGAAGAATCTGTGCCGAATGGAACCAGCAACTCGCCGTCCGATCTGGAATTACCCGAAGCCTCGTTGCACCAGAACACTCGAGACGAAATCGCAGACGGAACGTCGCAGGCGGTCTTCCTGCAAACCAATCCCTGGCAGCGGGATCGGGCTCTCTGGAGCCAGTTTGCGGCCGGTGGTTCTGAAGCGGCAAAGGCCCAGGAAAAACTCCGCGAGCTGGGCTGGATCCCCCAAGCCTTTTCGGTCGGCCGACTCGCTTTCCATCCAGATCCCGACGAGCGTCGCAAAGCGGTCGCGGCGATCTGGAACGCGGCCGGTCTGGACCCGCTTCCCCTGTTGATGTTGCTGGCCTGTGATCCAGATCACACGGTTCGCCTTGAGGCACTTTCCGCACTGGGAACCATGTCCACGCCGGAAGCTCTGAGCCTCATCCGTACGCTGGCCACCCAGGACCCCGATCCTCAGGTCCGCATCCTGGCGAACGAGATTCTTGCGAAATTGCGCTAACCGGTGTTCATCGTTTGCGGACCATCCCACTCAGTTCGACACGGCCGTCGGCAATGCGGAGCCAAGTCAATTCTCGGATCTGGCCTTTTTCGTCGGGGACGGGAGGGATTCTGATCACGAAGGTGGGGAGCCCATCTTTCTGCATTTCCCGGATTTCCCATCCCGCCTGCGCCGCGAAATTCTTGAGCCTTTCAATCATCGGACGAAAAGGAAGCGGCAATGCCCCTAATGAGACCCGGCGGAAGGAAAGGACAATGGTGTTCTCTTCGGGTGATTGGACGTCGATGTCAATCGTCAGAATTCCGGAAAGCAGGCCGTGCCTGGCTTTGACGGCGATCCGCACGGTGTCCGGCTCGAGCTTGATCCGCGGATCGGACAGCTCAGGCGGCAGAAGGTGTCGGTGGTTCTTCGGCAGATCGACGGCCAACCAGGCATTGATCTCATCTTCCGTGAAAACCTGATACCAGCGGCCAGGATGCTGCACCTGTCCGGCCAGAGCCGTCGTCTTCTGAAGGAGTTGATCGCTCATCTGGCTGGCCTGAACGGGATCGAGCTGGACTTTTTCGAGATAAAAGTCGGGCGCCCGAGACGCCAGGATCACGAGGATCTGTAAAA
>NZ_JACIYL010001003.1 GCF_014359955.1 Thermogutta sp.
AGGTCGTCTCCTTCTTATCGAACCGGTGGCCAAGGGGCGTCTTTGCCCGGAAAGCCCGTGGGGTCAGCCTCTCACCCTCCAGCAGGTCGAAAAGCTGTTGCGCGGGAGTTGTCAGCAGATAGGTGCGGAAACATTCGCCGTCGGAGGCGGAACCTTTTCCAGCAGGTCTTACGCGGCGATCACCGCGATCAAAATGCCGCGCTCATGACGGCCATACTGCACGCCGAAGTTGACCGGCTCAAGAGGAGCGCGAGTGAGAAAGCCGCAGCCAAGTGGGTAGAGTAGGCGGGACGAAAATGAGTGTGAGCGCTGTCAGAAGCGCGACGCACGTGTAGGCGACCAAAAAGACCCAGCTCGGACATTCGTAGTACAGGAGCGATTCCACGAGCCGACCGACAAATGTGCCCGAGTACGTTTCCTGACCGGCGAGGGCGCGAAGATAGTTCTCCAGATGCGTGAGGGGACAGATGACTCCGATCCACGCCTGAAAGGCCACGATTCCGATCATCACCAGATGGATGATGCGCAGCCAAAACGATCTCACCCAGTTCCACCCCAAAAACCTGCCGACCGGGATGAGAATGAGGACGATGATCACTGTAAGGACATAGGCAAGATGCAGTGTTACGACAAGGTCGGCAAGATAGCCATAAATTGCCATGGTGGGCAGCCTCCACGCATTCACGGCCTCTGTCGAATAGTGAGCCGCTCCGCCGCCCCCTTCGCTAGGGGAAAAAGGCTCGCCTTTCCTGAAAGATTGTCGGCAAGCCGGCGTGCACTACACCGGCGATCACGAGCGGCCTCCGGAACCGCCTCTATCTAATCCGACACAATCGCCGGGGCAAATATTCCCATATTTAGGGAAATTGGCCAGACGGGAAATCTTTCCATTCCGTCCCCACAAGCCCACGTGGCCGAGGTCAACAAGTCGTTTGGCCTGGGACGTCCGTGCGGTTTCGGATAAAATGCTGGCAATGAGGCAACTTTCGCTATGAAGCTCGCACTGCTACCGAGGTGTTAGGTTGCAGGTTGAGAAAGATAGATAAAGAAAATAGATTGACGAGATGACGCAAGATTGTCATATTGCGCGTTTTTCATAACAACAGCGACGCACATTAGTAAGAAAATCACCATGCTAAGGTACTGGACAGCGGGCGAATCTCATGGCAAAGGAGTTCTGGCCCTCGTGGACGGCTTCCCCGCCGGGATAGTCATCGACTTGGGGGTCATCAACAGGGAACTCGCCCGGCGGCAGGGAGGATATGGCCGCGGCGGACGGCAGCGTATCGAGAAAGACGAGGCGGAAATCCTCAGCGGCACGTGGCGGGGAATCACCCTGGGCAGCCCGATCGCCATTTGGGTCCCAAACC
>NZ_JACIYL010001004.1 GCF_014359955.1 Thermogutta sp.
GGGCGCGTTCAGTGTAACACACAGAGAAAGGAAGGCAATACTGTGGCTGACCGAGTTGGCGATATTCCTTGACCGGTTATTGAATTTTGATGCTCCGCCGGATCTGTTCGTCGCGTCGTGCCTTATCGATTTTCTTGAAGGCCTCAAGGGGATTGGGAACCCCCTGCAAGATCAGGAGCGGATCCGAGGGATCTTTCGTACGCAAGATCACACGCCCCACCCCCACCAGCCGTTCCAAAAGGTTCTGGTGCATGGCGATATCGTCAATGTCGATAACCTCCATCGAGTCGACGGTGCGGAAGATAAAACCCTTTTGATAGTAAAACCGGTAGGTGGTCAAGCGGTACTGGATGGTCGTTTTCCGGTACCAGGCAATGGCCAGAAAAACCAACCAGGCAAGTGCGATCAGTCCAAGGGTGATGCCCCACAGCAACCCGGCATGGTTCTTGAGAGGGCTCTGCATGAGCAGGATATCCACCACAATCACGATGATTGTGATGATGCCAAGGGTGATCCAGGTGCCGATCATTCCCCGAGGCGAATAGGACGCCTTCCACAATTCGATATCCGGATCGCCCCGTTTGGGTGCCTGTTCGGTTTCCCTATCAGTCGTCGGAGTTGCCCCGGTATTCTGGGCGGTGCTGGTAGCCCCCTGGCACTGGGGACACACTCCAGTGAGCGGGTCAAGGTCCGAGCCGCAATTGGGGCATTTCATGGGTCCCTCCTTAATGCTGTCTCGAGATGCCGGAATGAAGTAACCCTTTTTCGTTTCTCAGAAGGCCGTGGGTGATGTCGCCCGTTGTTCGCGCCTGTTATTATGCCAGGGTCCCATGGTTCAAGCGATAGGGTGACCGAGAGAACGGCTTTGCCGTCCGCATCAACGGGCCATCCTGCGGAGTTGACCTCCGCGTCCTTTTCAAAATGGCAGGGCTGCTGCCGCCCGAGTATGATACGGGCACAAAGCACCAAGTGCTGCGTCCAATTCCAAAAATTTCGCACAGGTTGGACATGTTCCGTCCAGGCTGGATAGAAAAATGGACTTGCCAGGCTTGAGAGACAGGGCTTGAAGTGGTAGTATCGTCGGGTGTGCCGGGATACTTCGGAGTGGGAAGGCATTCTCGGAAAGGGGGTGTGCGGATGACATCGCCGCGTGGTGGCTTCGATCCCTATCACGTATGGCTGGGAATTCCGCCTCACGAACGTCCCATTAGCTATTACCGGTTGCTGGGACTCCGGCCGTTTGAAAGCGATCCGCAGGTCATTGAGGCTGCTGTGGATCAACGGTTGGCGTTTTTGAGGACGAAAACGACCGGGCCCCACGCAAGCTATGCCGAACAGCTCATCAACCAGATCGTTCAAGCACGCTTGAC
>NZ_JACIYL010001005.1 GCF_014359955.1 Thermogutta sp.
GTGCCACATTGTAAACATCCATCACCGTCTCGCTGATGCGACGGGAGATTTCCTGGAGCGCGTCGAGGCCGCGGAGCCGGAGCATCCGTTCCTCGGCTGCCTTGCGCAACAGAAGGTGCGGAGAGAGGTCCCCCGCGGCGCCGCACCACGCCAGGATATCGACTTTGCGACCCAGCCGGCGCCAAAGTTCTTGCCGTACGAAATGCCAAAAATCGGCATGGACAGTGGATCGACCTTCAACCTCCTGTGATGGGCAGGCCACCTCAATCGCCATGGCCAGCAACGTTCCGGAACGATCCGTAAAGAACAAAAGTTGCACCGCCGGATCAGTTCCACTTTCCAAATGGCGAAAGTTCGGTACATCCGTACGGCCATACATGACGGCATGCCCGTCCGCGTAAACTGCTCGGCGATTGTGTCCTACCACCGCATAGCCTAAACCGTAGCCCCATTGCGCCACCTGGCGGTTTTGCCAGGCCTCCTGCACAGCCGCAGCAACCTGATCCACGAAAAAGGTCACGTATTCAGAAACGGTCATGACACCGTTATCGGGAATGACGTACTTTCTCTCCGTCACCACGGGGGCCGTGTGGGTGTGGGTCGCGGTGAGAATTATCTTTTCTGGAGAAATCTGTGGGATAGATTGTGATATCCGCTCGCGTACTTTTTGTAGGACTGCCTCCGGTATTCCGACCAAGTCGCAAGACACCATGACGGCATGATCCTTCGTTCGATCCTTCTCGCGGGACTCCAGGACCAGGGCCGTCGCAACCAGAGGCGTTTCAACCCGGCCGGCGACTCGCGTGTGAAATTGTCCCTCCAGTGCCACCGGCCGGGGAGGAGTAATCTCAACGGTGGCTGAACCCACCCAAAGTTCCCCCGCCCAAGCCATTGGCCAGCCAGAACCCAGAACGAGAAAGACGGCCACAGAGAGCCACCACCTTTGGCGCCGGATCATGGATATTCCCTTTCCTCTAGGAAATGATCGAACGGCCTGTGTCATGACAAAACGTTTTGCTGCCCGCCCCACCGGGCATTGCTCCCCGATTAACCGACCACTATTGTAAGAAACATTTCGAGCCGTTTCGATAGCGCCCTTCGTTCGTGCAGATAAGCCCTTTGAGATTGTCCTGTGACTATCCCTGACCAACATTCCACGAAAGGAACCGGTCAATCCTTACTTCCGTGGCAACGGCTGGACTCTCACCTTTTCATGCCGGTCGCGATAGGATTTTTCTGGCTCCAGGCATACAATACGGGCACAAACTCAAGAGAGTTGTCCTGAGTCCCGTTTAGAAGGGAGAACGATCATGGCGAGCAACACATCTCTGGCGGCACAAAACTTTTCCCGGAGAGATTTCCTCAAACAG
>NZ_JACIYL010001006.1 GCF_014359955.1 Thermogutta sp.
GTCAGCTGGGACGGATGTCCCACGTGCCGCAGCGGTGCGATGAGGAGGTGCCCGTTGTTGTAGGGATAGCGGTTCAGGACCACGATGGTTTGATCGTCTCGATGCACCACGTAGCGTTCCGGGCAGTCCGGATCAGCCACGGCCTGGCACAGAAAACAGCCAGGATCAGCTTCCGGGGGCAGTCGCTCGGAGGGTATAGATCGCTCCGCCGGGCGATCACACCCCTCGATGTATGCCATGCGCCAGGGAGCCCAGATGAGATCCCGTAATCGACCTTCGTCCATAGTTCCTCGTCTGCAGCCTCGTTTGAAACCCTTGCTTATCGTTGTCGGATGTGGTTGCGAAAAAACCTATTTTCCCTCTGGACGCTCCGCATCGGAAGTGATTTCCACCTCAGCCAGGAAATAGCGGTGCTGACCGTCGTCTCCATCGAGGGGCAGCGCGATCCAGGGTGTGCCCGTCACGCTCCCCACCGAGAGGAACACGCGATAGCGCCCCGGCCGAAGCTGAAACGGCAGGCAGCTCGCGGTTTCCCATGTGGTCGGGATGGGCGGGCCCAGATCGGCCTCCGGGTCCCCTTCCGCCCTGGGACCTTTGATGGCCACATCCCGCACTTTAAGATCCCTGACATTTGCCTGCGTGTTGACAAGCACGGCCACGATGCCGCCCTGGGCGTCCTTCAACGTGAGGGCAGGAAAACCGCCGCCATAGCAGGGCGCGACGCCACGGTTCTCGAAGGTGACGCTCCAGGTCAACGGTTTCCCGACGGTGACCGCCTGGGGTAAACGCACCTCCGTGGGCACCAGCCGGTAACCCAGGTAGCGATTCATGCGATCGACGAGCGATTTATTTTCCCGAAGGAATTCGTGCGGCCACCAGTGGATGGAAACGTAGCTCGCATGATACTCCAGCATGGCACGGAGGTAGAGCGTGCCGTCCTCCCACGCCCCGCGGTCCCGTGATGGGCCGTAGTGTTCGGACTCCAGAATAACGGGCCATCGCGGCCAGAAATCCTGAGCCATCTCAGCGTGGAAATAACTGTTGGGGCGCTTTTGCACGAGAATGCTGTCATCTCGAAGAGTCAGGCCATGTTGCAGGGCATGAGCGATCGCCCGTTCGCCGTTTTCGGTCATGACAAAATCGTCATTGGCAGCCAGCAGCGTGTGCTTGAAATGTTTGCGATACAGGTCAATATGACGGATGACGGTTTCGGCGGGATATTTGATCCGCGTGCTGCTGAAAGTATGGCCTTCCCCCCACACGCCGAACGAGCCCACATCAATGAACGCAACCTCGGGATTGCCGTCATAGCGGGCTGCCAGGGCCGCCAAAAAATGGTCAAGTTTTTCCAGGAAAACCGGG
>NZ_JACIYL010001007.1 GCF_014359955.1 Thermogutta sp.
TGCACTTTTGAATTCCAAGAGTCGGGCAGAGGACTGGGATCAGGCAGGGGTAAATGCTCTGCGCCCGAGGTCCATTCCGCCGCTCCGCTGGTGAGAGGCCCGGCCGGATCGCAGGAAGGTGACTGGCGATCGGTTTCCTCGGGTGGAAGGACCTCCAGATTCCCTGAGGCGAGAAGCGAGAGGACCAGGTCCTTGGCCCAGGTTGAACTGCGATCTCCCTGCATGGTTTCCTCGACGAGAATCTCCGTGCATGCTCCGTCATGGCCGGCGGCTGGCCCTGCCGCGACCACTTCCCATACAGCGGTCTGCTGCCAAACGTCCGTATCTGTCTGCGGTATTGGCCCGCCTTGCAGGGAATCACCTTCAAGCTGCCCGCCACCTTGCGTGTCCGCGGGCGGAGTTGTGGCTTCCGCGACTGGCACCGGTTCGTCCGCCGCAAACTCCCTCATTGTGGTGAGTTTTTGAGGAATCGCAACAGGGGTCTTTGGCTCAGTGCTGGTTTCTTGCCGTTCCTGAAAGGCCACCACGAGCCCGGGGGAATTCTTTGGTAACTCCTCCAGGACCAGGGACACGCGGCCCAGGGTGAGCGTGCTTCCGTTCGGCCAGCGGGCGGCACTGATCGGCTGTCCGTCCAGCATGCTCGTATTGCCGCTGCACAGATCGACCACCCAAACGTCTTCGTTGTCGCAGATAATCACGCAATGGCAGCTTGAAACAGTTCGGGACGTGAAAACCACATGACAGGGTGGTCGGCGTCCCACGAGCGTCAGAGCGCGGGTAAGACGCATCTGTCCGTAAGGGCGATTGTCCACGAGGATCTTCGCCCTGCGCTGGACGGCGGCGGTGCCTCTGGCCGTCAGATCAGGGGGAAGGCCGTCCGAGGATGGGGGCCGCTCGTTTGCCTGGTGGCTGCACCACTCCCATGAGACCCGATAAGGCCCGACGACGAAGCGACCCGACAGGGGAAACCACCCGGAGGGCAGCGGCGCGAAGCGATCGCGAGGGACGAGCGGCAGGGCGAAAACGCCGTCCTTCGTGACGTGGAAATAGAGGAGGCGTTTCGGCATTCCCGGGCCGCCGAGGGAAAGCTCACATCCCTGGAGGGTGCCGAAGCGAGCGAACGGCTGGCGAACCACGACGGTGCGGGTCTGGCCGTAGCCCTCGGCCACCAGCCGAAGCTCACCTTCGCACCAGAGTGAGATATGGGAGCGCGCGGAGTTCATGGATCCCGAACACCGGGGCACCCCTGCCTGCCGAAGGTGCCCCCTTGGACTGCCCGGACGATGATGACCGCTAAGGGGCGGCCTGCCCAACTACCGAGTTTGTCACACGCCGCCGCGGCGATTGCGGGCGCTCACCGG
>NZ_JACIYL010001008.1 GCF_014359955.1 Thermogutta sp.
TACGGCGGGCGCTGGTAACAAGCATCGACCATGCCCTCGGTGTCCTGGATCAGGATGACGTGGAGATCATCCGCAAGATTCTTCATGGCATACCATTCTTCCAACATACGGAAAGATCGACCGAGGTTCTGGCAACCAGGGAAACTCGGCGAAGCAACCCTAATCGTGGCTTCCTGCTGTCTGCCGTGGCTCAGGAACTCGCCGCCAATCATCTTCACAAACGGGGAAATCTCATCGCCGCGGCTGTGGAACGCGTCATTCGCCGCATGGAAACCGATGACGCCTTTGCCCGCAGCAATGGCATCGAGGAGTCGCTTCACTCCTGTCTCGGTAGCGGGTGGTTCGTTGGGCCGATTGACCGGCTTGGTCCAATCACCGGTCGCGTACAGGGCGATGGCGTCGAACTGATCGAGATCGCCATCAAAGACCCTGCCGTCTTTGCTGCACACAACTTCCACATTGACCTCCTTTCCCCATTCCGTGAGCAGTCGTTCGGAATGGGCGAGGTCTTTTCCTTTTCGTGCCACGACCGAATGCTCAAAGCCAGCCGAGCGGGTGAAATACAGGATTTTCCGGGGTTTGCTCCAGGAGGCTTCGGTCCAGCGGAAAGGCAGGGCCGAAACGAAAGCGCCAGCGCCTGCAGCAGCGAGGAATTCACGGCGTTTCATGATGCAAGCTCCTTGTGCGAGGAACCAAAAAGGTGAGGACGTGGAGAAACCTGTACCATCCTGGGGAAGGCGATCTTTTTACAAAGCCGATTTTTATGATAGCATCGTTTCTATTCAACGGCGACACCCGGCTGGCATTTTCCCGCTGGATACCGCCGACCGCTGCCACGGGGGTCCGGGCGGCTGTCCTACGTCACACAACATCCAGTGTTTCGGCCTGACGCAGTTCTCCGAACGCTGCATCGGAAGATGATCGTACCGGGAATGCCGGCGGATTTCAGACAGTGCCTTTAGCCCAGATTTCCTCACTGCTTGCAAGGAAAGGTGGCGACGATGGGTGAACGCTATCTGGTGACGGGATGCGCAGGTTTCATCGCCTCCCGCGTTTGCGAGATGCTCCTCGTGGAGGGACACGAAGTTCTTGGCTGGGACGAAATCAATGACGCCTACGATCCTCGGTTGAAAGAATGGCGTCTGAATAACCTGAAAAGATTCCCCCGGTTTCGCTTCGAGCAGGTGGACATCGCGGATGAAGGACAGGTGGAAAATGCATTTGCCAGGGCCGGCAAGCCCTCCCTAACGGCCGCGATCAATTTGGCGGCTCGGGCGGGGGTGCGGGCAAGCGTCCGCAATCCAGCGGTTTATTACAAAGCCAACTGCACGGGAACTCTGGTCCTCCTGGAGTTCTG
>NZ_JACIYL010001009.1 GCF_014359955.1 Thermogutta sp.
CTGCCGAGGGGCTCCACAAGGGCCTTGTCGCGGCAGTCACGGTCCCCGTCCTCCTGATCAGTCTCGTCCTTGTCAACACGCAGGCGGTTACCTCCCTGACGACGGAACGGGACGGTCGGACGCTGGATCTTCTCCTGGTGTCGGATATCACACCCAAAGAGTTTATCTTTGGCAAACTGGCGGGCACCTTTTACAACTGCAAAGAGTATGTGCTTTTACCAACCCTTCTGTGCCTTTGGCTGGGCTGGCGGGGCTGGCTGACCTGGGAGGACACAGTCTATCTCGTTGTCGGTTTGTGGGTGCTCTTTGGATTTGTGGCCATGCTCGGAGTTCACGCAGGGTTAAACTACGTCAACTCCCGCCATGCCATTGCGACCAGTCTGGGAACCGTGTTTTTCCTCTTTCTTGGCGTCGCCGTGTGCATGCGGGTGATGCTGGCGTTCAGTGGCTCCTTCCAGGCCCAGCTCCACCCGTTTCTGGCTTTCATGATTGGAGGAGGAGCGGGACTGTACCTTGCACTGGGAATTCGGAACCCATCGAATGCACTGGCTCTCGCTTCGTTTGCCTGTCCGCTGGCGACGTTCTATGCTCTCACCAGCCTCTTTCTGGGACAAACCCATCTTGTTTTTGTCACGCTGGTTGCCGCCTACAGTTTTGCCACGGCTGCGATGCTCATACCGGCCATCGACGAGTTCGATGTGGCCACCGGGCGCACCACAGTGGATGAGACCTGAACACGCGGGACCGCTCAAATGACACCGTTGCTCTCGGAGGTCAGGGCGTCGCTGTGAGCATGCTCTCCTTGATTCCGTTTCTGGTGGTGATGGGAGGCCTGGCAGTCCTCTCGGCATGCTTTTCCGCAGCGGAAGCGGCTTACTTTTCCCTCCGTCGTCAGGACATGGATCAGCTCGCCAGTTTCGGCTGGACGGGTCGCCTCGCTTCCTACCTTGCCCGTCGCGGGGAACACCTCCTGACTGCCATCCTGTTCTGCAATTTGCTGGTCAATGTGGCCTACTTCACGATGTCTTCAGTGATCACATTGCACTGGCAGCGCCAGGGGAATATCCAGCAGGCTGGTGTTTTCGCATCGATTTCCATCCTGGTTCTCATTTTCTTCAGTGAGATGCTCCCCAAGAGCCTGGCTGCTCAGCGTCCGATAGCCTCCGCGCTGATACTGGCCTTTCCCATTTACATGGCTGTCAGGCTGACAAATCCTCTTTTGCCAGCATTGCGTGGGATAGCCATTGGCATTCGACGGGTTTTCTGGCCGGGGTTTAAACCGGAACCGTTTTTGCGTGTGAGGGAGCTGGAAAAAGCGGTCCGCATCTCGCAGGAGGCAGCCGCCGTC
>NZ_JACIYL010000101.1 GCF_014359955.1 Thermogutta sp.
CCGGTTTGGCCCCCGGCACATCGGCAATGAGGAGGATTTCATCGGGCTTTTCCACGATATCGACAGCCGGGCTGTAGAACCGATCGCCCCGCAGATGTTCCGGAGCAGCCTGGGCTGCACGCTTTGCACCATGGTGGTGTTTCATCGTTCACCCTCCTTTCCGTCTTGCTTTTTTGCGAAGAGTTACCCCAATCACCTGAATTTGCTGCCTTCAAAGTCGTTCAGAAGAGAGGTTCCGGCGTTCGACTCAGCCGGTGCGTACGTTCACGGGGATCTTGCGCGGCCGGGTTCCTTCGGCCTTCGGCAGCGTAACCGTCAGCACACCGAGCTGGAGATCGGCCTGCACCCGTTCGTGATCGACTTCACCGGGCAACCGGATCACCCGCGTGGCTTCCCCCGTCGCACGCTCTCGTCGATGGTAGGTGACACCTTCCTCGGCAGGTTGCGGCCGCCGCACCTTGATGGTCAACTCGTTGCCGGTCACGGAGATGTCGATCTGATCTTGTGTCACGCCGGGGACTTCTGCTTCCACGTAAAAGGCCTCCGACGTTTCCCACATGTTCACCGGCAAGCGTTCTCGCCCCTGCAACGGCCAGGGAGCTTCCGGCAGCTCCCCGAGAAAGCTGTTGAACAACCGATCCATTTCGCGACGGAGTTGCTCGAGAGATTGCGGACCAAAGGGAGGGACTGCCATAGCGTGTCTCCTTTCTGTTGGTTCCTGAAGACTCAACTGAACTCGCACCCGGCGGCCCATACAAAGCCGGGTTAAGGACCACACCCGCGACGTGTTGCAAATATCATGCCTGCCACCAACAGGACCGTTTAAGTTATTATCGGACAATAAGTTACGTATTCAGCGCGCAATAAAAAAGGCCTGTCAGTCTGGCAGGCCTCATGAAAACGCGCTGCTGATTACCAGCAAAGCCCTCCGGTCAACGCCAGGCAGCAGGACTGGTGGATGATTGGTGCCGTTCCCTCACCTGTTGAGGGCGCTGAGGATCTCTTTGGCTTTGCGAGCCAGCCCCTGCGGGGGTGTTTTCTGGAGTTCTGCAAAACCTTTTTCCAGAATATCGGCCTTGGCGGGGTCCGTCTTTCGGACGGCATCGACGAGGTCCTTGAATCGCGCGGCCTCGCTTCCCAAAGGCTGGCCGTTCGCGTAGTTTTCGAGCAGCGATTTGGCCTCGTCCAGCGGCCCTTTCATGGGCACCTGATACGTTTTGCGGGCAGGAACCCCGCTCTTGCCGCAACCTCCCAGCACAACAAGCGCTATTCCTACCATCAGGCAGGCGGTCAGCTTTTGGAATTTTCGAATATCCATGGCAGTAACCCTCATCCGGTTTCCCGTCCGACACGCACTCACGAACCTCGGACCGATTGGCGCAGACCCGTCAGGAAAATCGCCGGTCACCCACAGCCAAGCGGGTAGATTGACGCCCCACTCGCAATTCAGAACTCGGGTATTGGCTGGCCGTCTGAAGCGTGTCCCAGCCGCTGGAAGGTGAGGGTGTCGATTGTGCTGGTGATGAAGCGGACAGAGCCGTCGCCCAGCCCCACGTTGACCCCACCGGGATGAAGGCTTCGCGGGGGAATGATACCACGGCTCCAATCATGGGCGCCGCCGGGGCAGCAGTTGCCACCACAGCTCGGATATTGCCAGTTGGGGGGAGCCGCCGTGTTGAACAACACCTGGGCGTGCGGATACCAGGCCCAAAGCGCCCCGTTGTTGCTCCGCTCACCCGCCGGATTCTGGCAGGCCAGACCGATCGTTTCCAGCTCAGCCGGCGTAGGGAAATCCTGGTTGGCGATGTTGTTGTACACGCCGTCACCGCCCTGCGGATAAAAAATGTCAAATGGATAAGTAGCCTTTGAGCTATCCCCGTCGCCGGAAAGGATTTCCGACACCATGATCGTCTGAGAAAGACCGTCCGTCACCGCCGCAAAAGGTTTTTCAACCCGTACCTGGAACATGCCATTGAACGAATTCACACCAGCCCCCCATGCGGTGTAGGTCGTGCTCCCGGAGCACCACGCGTAGTTGCAACCCGGCCCGTTCCATCCCGCCGTATTGTTGACGTTTCGGTACGGTTGTGCAGAAGGGCACAGGAACGCCGGGACCTTCACCTGCATTGGTCCGTTGAAATACGTCCCGAACGAAGCGCCCGGCACGTACACGAACTGATCCGCCAGGGCCTTCTGCTCAATGAAGGGAAGGATGCACACATTGATCCCGAACCGCTCCCAGTTGTTCCACGGCCGCCCCGCGTCGTTCCCACCATACCCCGACCGCGGAAGTGTGTTGTACACGTCGTGGTAGTTGTGCATGGCCAGGGCAAGCTGCTTGATGTTATTGGTACACTGGCTTCGCCGAGCCGCTTCCCGGGCCGCCTGAACAGCGGGGAGCAACAAGGCAATGAGTATCCCAATAATGGCAATCACCACGAGGAGCTCAACTAGTGTGAAACCCCTAGTCTTACATTGATTCAATCTGGTGCACATGGCAAACTCCCTGTTACGAAACGAATCTGGTGAGAACCCCGATACTCATCAATTGTGGGAAAGCGCCCTAAAAAGCGGTATTTCCGGCGGGCAGTCTTCAAACCGGTGGGTAACACGCTGGCTGGCCTGTGAATCGTCTCTATCTCTTACTATAGTTCGATTCGTTTAAAACGCACAGTTGATGCGGAGCTTTTTCCTGGACAGCTTGCGATGCATGAAAGACTAACTCAAAAAGATTTGCAGTTTACTGACGAGCTTTTTATCAGAAAATTTCGCATGACCGTTGTGCCTCGGTCCTCTTTAAAGCCCACGCATAACTGCGAAAAGCGCACATGACTCCGAAGGGTGTTTCCGCAAGGCGCGCTCGTCATGCCCATTTTCAACTGAGCGTTCTCCTCAAACGGTTTCTGACGCAAAAGGCACCTTCAAAGCAGCCGCCAGCGGGCCTGTCGCAATACGGCATACGGCGACTCGCGGAGGAGCTCGTACCAGATCGTCAGCAGTCCTCCGTCGGACAGTTCTACTGTGGAAGGATAACCCAGATCACCACCCGCTCCATCGCCATAGATCACGACTGGTTCCGACCACGTGCGGCCGCCGTCGCTGCTCAATCGGGCCTGGCATCCGAACGGTTTCCGGCGATGGCCGTAGCTCATCAGCAACCGCCCGTCCCGCAGCCGAATCAGATGAGACGGTAACCCCCACACGCCAATAGAACGCGGAGTTGACCAGGTTTTTCCTCCGTCTTCGGACTCGCACTGCAATGTTTCCCCCGCATTCTGGGGATTATGATTCCGGAGCTGGAGGACCAATCGTCCCTCGGTCGTCTCCACGGCATGCAGCTCGTGGTATTGATTCGGGTCATCGCCCTGTCGGACCGGCAGCGTGGCCAGCCATTCCCAGGTTCGGCCGTCATCCTGGGAAACGCACACGCCCACTCTCTTTGTTCGCCAGAGGTCCTTGCCGGCATAGAGCAGCCGTCCATCTTGAAGCTGGATCGGACCGTGGGGACTGTTCACCAGGCAATCGTACGGAGCCGACCACGTGACGCCCCCATCTTCCGAGCGCATCATCCACACCCCCAACTGTTTTTGACGGTCGTCTTCGGAAAGGCGCTCGTGGGCCGCCCGCCAACGGTCCAGTTTTTCGGCAGGCCAACCACTCCCCGTCCCCGCGGCTTCCAGGGCTCGTGTCAGAAGGGGAACGTAGGCTAGCGAGGTGAACGTGGTCACAAGGAGAGTGCCCCGCGCTGTCTCCAGGACACCGGAATCCCGATCGTCGATCGCACTATCCCACAACACCTGCGGATACGTCCACCATTGGCCTTCGTCGTGGGAAGTCATCATTTCCACACGACCGAACGGACAGACATGGGCCTCGCGCCCGCCGGAATACACAAGCACAAGCTGGCCGTTCTTTCGCCGCGTGACCGTGGGCCAGCCGTGATAGCGGTGGGGAAGCCGGCTGATTGTTTTGACTTCTTGAACCTCGAAACGGGGCGTCTCACTGGCAAAAAGGCGTGCCGCCCGAACGACCGCGGGCACGGCCATCGCCCCCGCAAGACTGCAGAGCCACCGTCGCCGATTCAGCCGTGACTTTCCCAAACCCCTGCGAAGAACGGATACGGCACGCTGCTGCGGTTGGGTCGTGGAAAACATGACAGGCTCCTGTGAAGACTCGCGGCTGGAAACGCCCCTCCAATACAACTTTTCGGGGGACAGTTACCATACGGTCTCGCCAACACCGCTGGCGGCCGACGTCCGCGGTACCGGTCGCACGTCAAGAGAAACTCGCTCCGCCTTCAGCGGGACAGATTCTCCCGCCAGGAATAAACGGTCTGCGGCGGACCGCCTCTCATCGTCACTGACCGCTGGCGAGTTTAAGCGGTTTCTCCGGCCGCTTCAAGCAGTCGGTTGAATTCGGGATCGGAGCGAATGGGATCGAAATCGGTTTCGGCGGGAACGAGTTTCCGATAGTCTGGCTCCAACGTGAGTGCTTTTCTGAGGAGAGACAGGGCCTTGTCTTTATTCCCGGCGAGACTGTAATAACACGCGAGGTTGTAGCAGACGAGCGGATTGTCGGGCTCCAGCTCAGCGGCTTTTTCCAGATCCGCACACGCCAGATCGATCCGCCCCACCCGTTTGTGGCACCAGCCTTTGGCAAGATAGACGCGAACATCCTCCGGGTCGAGTTCTTCCAGCCGTTGGAAGACGGCGAGCGCTTCCTCGTATCGCTCCAGTTCGCGGAGGGCCTCCGCCCGAAGCAGCAGCGCCACCGGATTGTCACGATACAAATCGGGAAGCCGATCGAGCGTCTCCAGCGCCTGCCGTGCAAGCCCCAGCTCGAGGTAGCCCTCGGCCTCCCTCAACAGGTGCTTCGATCGGATAAGGTCGAACTTTGCCGCGGCCATGTTTGATCACCGCCGGATGTTGCCTCACCCACCATCGCCCCGCCCCCGCGATAGTCAAAACCGCTTTAGCCTCTCCCTCTTTCTCTATTTTATCCAGAAATGGCGTTTGCGGCGCAATCAACCGCAATCACGCTGCCGCCCAAAAGGAGAAATCGGCGGGCCGGACGAGGCCTGGGAGATTCAGACATAGGACATCGGAACGCGATCCCAACGGCTTCCCGCCGTTTTGCCCCTTGTAGCCACTCGCACGGCGCTTTAAGATGCTTAATTCAGATATCCTGCACGGGCATGGCGGGAATGCCGGGCAAGTTGCTGGCGATTGAAAACTACGGCAAAGTGGAAGCCTCTCCGATTCAGCCGTTCTTCCCTGGCAACTTGCTCAGGTAACGGTTCGCGATCATGGAGGCACGTCATCGCGGATTCTGCGCACGATTACGAAACCCGAGTGCTGTTTTCTGGACTCCACAAGACCTAAAAGGCCGATTCCATGATGATCTCGTTTATCCCTCTCTTGGCCGAAGCCGGTGGCGGGAACGCTGGCGGTTCCTCGGGCGGTCTTATCATGATGTTGACGCTCTGGATTCCGCTGATCGTTGTGTTCTACTTCCTGCTCATCCGCCCGGAACGGAAGGAGCGGGCCCGACGCCAGGCCATGCTCAACGCCTTGAAGAAAAACGACCGAGTCCTTACGATTGGCGGAATCTACGGGGTGGTTACAAACGTCCACCGGGAAGCCAACGAGGTGACCCTCCGCGTGGACGACGCCAACAATACACGGATTCGCTGCACACTGAGCGCTATCGCTCAGGTTCTGGGGGAAGAAGCCCCATCTGACAAACAAAAAGAAGGTTGAACAAACCAGGTTCTCAAACACGAATCTCGAATTGAATCATTTCAGGGATTCTCAGGTGTGAGATCTTTAACGATGGAACGCCGTTCTACTCGGAGCCGTTTTGGTTGGATCCTCGGAATTGCCGCGGTTGTGGTTTTCGCCGCAGCGGTGGGTGGTGGGAATTTCACCCCGATGGTGCCGTTGGCACTGGCCCTGGAGGCGTCTTCTCCTGCCGGCAGCCAGTCGGTGTCGGCCGGGGAATCTGCCCCGCCCAAGAATGAAGCCCCGGCTCAATCAGAAAAGACGTCCTCACAGAGCGCGGCTCCCGCTCCCACCTCGGGCGAAAAACAGCAAAACGCACCGTCTTCTGACGCCAATACGGTTACGCAGTCCCAGGCGACTGGTCAGGCCCCGACGGCTGCTCCCTCATCGGCAAGTTCCGAGGAAACTCGGGAGACAACGAAGACCCCTGCTCAAGAGACAGGCTCTCAACCCGGGCAGACGACTTCCCAGGAAACCAAACCCGCCAGACCGACATTTCTTTCTCGGGTTCTCAATATCGTCACTTATCTGGTCTTTCTGTTTATCATCTTTGGCTTACCGGTCATCGTTGCCTATTTTCTTTGCGAATGGTGGCGGGCACGAGAATACTTTGGGCGGATCTCCTTCATTCTGTTCACCATCGTTCTTGCGGTTGTCATTCTTTTGACGCGCTGGCCGCCGAAGCTGGGAATCGACCTCAGCGGCGGTGTCATCATGGTGTACGAAATCGAAGGCGCGGTGCGGCAACCGGGAACGCGGGCACAAGCGGCTTCGGATCAGATTGACATGGATCAGCTTATTGCGGCCCTCAATCGCCGGGTTAACCCCAGCGGTGTGAAAGAAGTAACGATCCGCCGGTTCGGCCCGCAACAGATCGAAATCATTGTCCCCGAGGTGGACGAGGAAGAAGTCGCCCGGCTGGAACGCGTGATCAGCAGCGTCGGTACGCTGGAGTTCCGCATCCTGGCCAATATGCGGGACCATCGGCGGCTGATCGAGCGGGCTC
This sequence comes from Thermogutta sp., assembly GCF_014359955.1. Taxonomy (GTDB): domain Bacteria; phylum Planctomycetota; class Planctomycetia; order Pirellulales; family Thermoguttaceae; genus Thermogutta. The sequence goes on from NZ_JACIYL010000101.1 coordinate 6,787, forward strand.
TGGCCCTTCCCCCCGACGAGCACGAACTCTATGACGATCGCGGCAATCTCCTGGCGTGGTGGGTTCCGGTTGCCAAAGGCCAGGAAGAAGCCATCGGCAATTTCGGCGAAATTGCCGTCCGTAAAGGCCGGTATCGGAACGAGGATTGGCTGGAGATTCTCGTCGTCAAGGATCGCTACAACGTCACTGGTGCCGACCTGTTCCGAGTCCGCGAGGGCGTGGACGAGCAGATGCAACCCTGCGTGGAATTCATCCTCAAGGCAGGGAGTGCCCAGCAGCGCTTCGGCGCTTTGACGAGCGACAATCGGCCGGACCCCACCACCGGTTTCACTCGCCGGCTGGGCATCATCCTCGATGGATACCTCTATTCCGCCCCGCAGATCAGAAGCCCCATTTTCGATCGCGGCCAGATCACGGGTATCCCTTCACGGGATGAGGTGCAGGCGCTCATCCAGGTGCTCCAGGCCGGAAGCCTGCCCGCCGTCCTCAGCCCCACTCCCATCAGTCGGCTTGTCACCGGTCCGCAACTCGGTCGGGACACAATCCGCCAGAGCGTCATCGCCATGATTGTGGCGGCGATCATCGTGTTCGCTTTCATGATCGCCTATTATCGCTTCGCCGGTGTGGTGGCCTGCGTGGCTGTGATCCTTAACCTGCTCATGCTGGTGGCATTGATGATCTTACTCAAAGCCGCGTTCACGCTCCCCGGCCTGGCAGGTTTGACGCTGACCGTCGGTATGGCCGTGGACGCCAACGTCCTTATTTATGAGCGTATCCGCGAGGAACTCGCCCGCAAAGCGACGTTGCGGATGGCTATCCGTAACGGCTTCGAAAAAGCGATGAGCGCGATCATCGACTCCAACCTAACCACGATGCTTACGGCCGTCATCCTGTACTTTGTGGGAACAGACCAGGTGCGGGGTTTCGCCGTGACGCTGTTTCTGGGACTGGTCCTAAACCTCTATACGGCCGTCTTTATCGCCCGTGTGATCTTCGAAATTGCTGAGCGTCGCCGATGGATCAAGAACCTGACCATGATGCAGGTCATTGGCGCCACCAATTTTGACTTTATGGGCGTGAAGAAATACTGCATCGCTGGCAGCGTCGGCCTCATTTTGTTGGGGCTTGTGGCTCTGGGAATGCGTGGGCAGGGCGTGCTGGATATCGACTTCACAGGTGGGGTGGCCGTGGAGATTCTCTTCAACAAACCCAAAGATATCGCCGAAGTGCGCAACCGGTTGAGTGACCTCCGCGACCTCGCGGTAAGTGACGTCCGCATCGAAGGTGAAGAGCCGGGACGTCGCTATATGATCAACACATCGAGTCCGCCCGGCATGGAAGCCGAGGAATATCTCCAGCAGGTCAAACAGAAGATCGCGGAAGTGTTCGGCGACGAACTCGTCCATTACAAGGTGGACATCGAGCCGATTACGCAAACGAGCTTCTGGCGCAACCTGCCGGACGAGCGTTTGGCTGCTGGTCCGGTCTCCGGCTGGCCGTCGGCAATCGCGGGGCTCCTCTGGGGTGAAAATGCGCCCGCGCAGGAAAAACCCCAGACCGGCCATGCGCCGCCGTCTCCTGCCCAGGAGACAGCCCCTCCCCCGTCTGCACCAGCCACTTCTTCCGCACCGAGCCAGCCCAGTGGATCGGCCGGTGTCTCCGGAACAACCGCTGACGAGGGAGAAAAGCCGTCAGCGCCGCCGAAAACAGGCGCCCAGCGTTTCCCCACCAGGGTCCTCTTGAAATTCGATCACAAGCTCAACTACGAATCGCTGGAAGGCCTTGTCAAGAATATCATGGAAAAATTACCGGAACCCGAGCGTCACGCCGACTTCGAGCTCTATAACGAACAATATCGCCGGGGCGACACCACAGCCTACAACCAGTGGGAATTGCGGCTGGCACTTCCGCCGGAAAAAGGCATGCAGGTAGCCCAGCAGCTCAAGGCCGAACTGGAAAAGACGGTTTACTTCCCCTCTTCCAACACGATCGGAGGTAAGGTCGCCGGAAGCACCAGAATCCGTGCTCTTTACGCCCTCGTGCTTTCGGTGGCCGGGATGATCATCTACCTCTGGGTACGGTTCACGCGGGTGAGCTTCGGCGTGGCTGCCGCCATCGCCCTCGTTCACGACGTACTCATTACGGTGGGCATGATCGCGCTCAGCGCCTACGTCGCCAACCTGCTGAGTTTCCTTCTCATCGATGAATTCAAGATCGGCCTCGCCGTGCTCGCGGCCTTGCTCACGATCATCGGGTATTCTGTCAATGACACGATCATCATCTTTGACCGGATTCGCGAGGTGAAAGGAAAGACCCCCTTCTTGACCCCGCAAATCATCAACACAAGCGTCAACCAAACGCTGAGCCGAACACTCATCACTTCGCTCACCACCCTCTTCGTCATCGT
>NZ_JACIYL010001010.1 GCF_014359955.1 Thermogutta sp.
ACCACGGCGGTTGCTCCGTAGTTGGGTTTTTGCTGCGGAACACCGGATTGGACATACTCCGCGGGGATTACTATTGCGGCCATCTGTGATCCTTCCATCCGGAACAGATCTCTATTTTTTATCTGTGGGGAGGCGACGAGCCTTCACGCTTGTGGAATTGCTCGTCGTTCTGGCCATCATCGGATTGCTCATCGCGCTGCTTTTGCCCGCAGTACAAATGGCCCGGGAGGCAGCACGCCGGAGTGAATGCCTCAACCATCTGAAGCAACTGGCCCTGGCGGCGCACAACTTCCACGACACCCACCGGCAGTTTCCGCCGGGTTATTTGGGACCGCTGCCGCAGGCCCCGGTTCCCCCTTACCCAGGCCAATGGACGAGTGTGCTCGCTTATTTGCTGCCCTATATCGAACAGGGCGCGCTGAAAGACCAGAGCGATGCTGATGCTCCCAATTTCGGCGGGATTTCCCTTTACGATGCCAGCCGCCAGGGACAGGCCTTCTGGCAACGGCCCAAGGCGTGGGATGCCGCTCAGGGGCAACCGCGAGTGTTCCTCTGCCCATCCGATCACGCGACCAAAATCGAACGTCCCATCGTGATTCTGCATTTTCATTACGTGTCGCCCTATGTCACTCTGACGGCGGCGAGCTTTTCGGATAACAGCGGAGACGTTCTGGCACGGACAAACTACCTGGGATCGGGCGGGTATATGGGAGTCACGGGAATCGCCAGTAGTGATGCATTTCGGGGAGTTTTTTGGAACCGTTCTCAGGAGAGCTTTTCCACGATCACTGACGGGACCAGTCAGACACTTCTTTTTGGCGAAGCGATGGGGGGCACGGAAAACCCCGAACGCGCGTATTCGTGGTTCGGATGCGGAGTCATGGCCAGCGCCTGGGGACTGGGCCCCAGCGCCGACAACGACACGCGATTGGGCTGGTGGCAGTTTTCTTCTCGCCATCCTGGCGTTGTCCAGTTTGCTTTCGCCGATGGTTCCTGTCGGCCTCTTGCAATTACCATTGATCGCGACACGTTTATCTATCTGTCGGCGGTCCAGGACGGCCAGCAGGTGTCAGTCCCGTAACTTCGCCAGGCGACCCGCCCGGCGTTCTCGGCCTGTCTCGCCTTGTCAAGACCGCGATGGCCGTTCGCCAGACACGATCGCCCGACTTCCTCTGAGAATCGCCTTTGTCGATGTTAAAGACTGGTATACGTATTGCTTTGTGGAGAATCGGAGAGGGGGCTTGCTGCCAAACTGGCGGGGAAAACTTATCACATTTTTCCCTCCTGGAAGCGTGATCCTGCCGTACAACCGTGGGATAACGGGATGGTACCCGCGGGTAGAAT
>NZ_JACIYL010001011.1 GCF_014359955.1 Thermogutta sp.
CATGAGTGCCCGAGACGGAAGCTTCTGCCGAAGTTTCTCGAAATCAGGACCCGAAGTGTCGAAGAGTCATTCGGCCGGCGGCGTCACACCCGAGCTGGAGTTTCCCTGCCGATCGGTTTTCGGACGAGGCCAACGGAACGAAACGCGTACCGCTCAGCACTCATTCGCAATTGGTTCCAGCTCGACAAGGTCAGCCAACAACGAGGCCCCCTGCTGGATGAAGGAAACCATGACAATGAACCTTTCTTCGCCATGGCGTGAGACGACAACACCTTCGATACCGGCGAGGGGACCTGACCTGATTCGTACGCGGGTGCCCGTTGTGATTCGGGATTCGGGCAGTAGCGGAAGTCCCGAGGCGATAACCCGCTTAATGGAACGCAGCTCGCTGACCAATGTCTCTTTGTCAGGTACTTCGATACATTTTGACACGCAGTTCGTCGTGACAGCGCGATAACGGTCCTCGTCCTGTCCGCAAAGAAACACGTAACCCGAAAAAAGAGGGATATACGAGGTAAAGATGCGACCTTTAGGGGTCTTCGTCCGTTTGGGTACCAACGGGCAATAGTGGGCAATTCGGAGTTCACGAAGGCGTTGCATCAGGATTTTTTCCTGGCGTGCCTTCGTGTAAAGTGCCCACCACCGACCTTCCACGGCCAACGAGTGGCCCTCGTCGAGCAGGTTTTCCGGAAAAATATCGGGCTCTTTGGGCCGAATCGGCATTGCAGAAGGGCGGTCCAGCAAAGGGCTTGCGCGTCAATCTGTGTCCCTGTTTCAAGTATTTCGGCGAAATTCTGTTAAAAGGCGCGACCTTTTTCGCTGATCCAAAATTTCGAGAAGACGTTGCCGGTGCTTTCGATCTGTTACGTCTGACACCTGCGGGGTTCCTTCAGGGCATTGGCTGGGACCGACCGATTGCCACTCCTCGTTGGCCCGCCGGCTGAGTGAGGACCAAATGCCAATGGTAGCGATTTTGGCGGCGATCCGCGCACACTCCGTTCCCGTGGGTTGCGCATCCGTGGCTGCAGCTCCCATGTTCCGCACCCTATCTCGGCGTCTGCGTCCCGATTGGTCCATTACACCCCTGGCATGTGCAGTCTGCCCACCTTGACCTGGTAAACCACTCCAGCCAAATCACGCAAACTCTTACCAACCCTGTGACCGAATCTGGTTCCCGAGGAAACTGCGTCCGTCCAGCAAAGGTCTGGACCCGTGCCAAAAACCTCAGTTTAATTCGCCCAGGGACGAGCGGCCAACGGTCGGTTATCTGTTCCGGGTGGACAGGTTTCAATTGGCTGAGATTGAGCGCCGGGGCCCTGATTCACGTGCTGGAGGACTATACG
>NZ_JACIYL010001012.1 GCF_014359955.1 Thermogutta sp.
TTTTGCGCGATATGGGCGGCCGTCCCGGTATATCCTCCAGGTAATGAGCGGTCCACCTGCGTTTCAGCCTCTCGAACGTCGCAAAGCTCTTTTTCCAGCCGTGCTATTTGATCACGGCAGTCGCGAAGCTTCTCGGAAAGCCTTACGATTTCGCCGTTTTGAAAGAGTTCGTCCCACTGTTCGGCCCGGCGGACAATCCGTTGCACCGAGTCCTCCATGAGTTTGAGCTCGCTGCGCGAGTTTCCCAGCGCGATGACGCAGAGATCCCGAATGTCCTCCGGTAGCATGTCACGAAGAACCGTCAAGGCCTTGGCCGACTGGGCCGTGATCAACAGGCGATGCCCCTGAGCGAGGAGATGGCAAATGAGGTTCGCGATCGTTTGGCTCTTACCTGTTCCGGGTGGACCTTTGACCAGGACGCACGGCTGTTCGGAAACTCGTTGGGCAATCCGACGTTGCTGGTCATTCGATGGTAAGGGAAAATAGAGTTCTGTCTCCGGGATAGGGGAGCGAGGAGATTTTCTGGAAGTTTTGCGATTACCTTGAGATCCAGAAACGAGGTCTGCTTCCTCGTGAACCGCAGCTCTTCCTTCTAGAAGCAGCCTCTGCCATGGTGGAGTTTCGCGCAGATGGCCTTCCTCAAACCCCTTGAAAAGCTGAAGGACCGTCTCTTCATAGCCTGTGAAAACACGACGCCGGAGGGCAAGGGCTGGGGCGAAACGAAGACTTAAGGAGGCCTGTCTTTCGCCTCGAGGCGACATCGCTGCCGGATCGATCACGATCTCCGGAGAAAGGTGGTTGCCCACCAGATTCAATAATTCCTCGATGAGCGTCCGCTGGGTGAGATCACAGTCGAGCTCCTGCAGTTTGTCGTGCAGAGGAGTCTTGGTAAAGTCCGGCCGAAGGTGGGAAGGGAGAAACGTGAGATCGAGCTTGAACTGGGTAAAGTCCCACGAAGGCCGCACCAGGAGTTTCCCTCTGATGGGTTCGAGGACAATGTCGGCCGGGGCCACAAATACGTGGCGGCGGTAAAACTGGCCGTCGATAACTCCTTCCAGCAGTCCGAACGCCATAACCAGTTCGGACGTCTCGTCGGCACTGCTGGAAAGACGTCGCATCAAATCCAGTTGCGAATACAGACGCTGGCCTTCGTACCACAGAGAGTAGCTGGCATGCCAGGGGCGCCACTTTTCCAGATAATGGGCGAACGCTTTCTGTACCTCCGGGTGATCCTCGAGGCGTTCGCACGCTATCGAGTCGTCTCCGTTCTGTTCCCTGGCAGAACTGAACAGGGGAGACGGGGGATGCGTTGTCGAAGGGATTTCTGAAAGGAGTCTGGGCTC
>NZ_JACIYL010001013.1 GCF_014359955.1 Thermogutta sp.
GAAAATGGTTTTCTTCAGATCCTGCTGGAAACCGGCCTGCCCGGCTTCCTGCTTTTGCTGGCGGGATTGACCGTGATTGGCCGATGGACATGGGTTGCCGTGACACAGGCCAGGGATTTGCGGTATCGCACCGCGGCGGCCGTTGTTGCCGCAGGATTGCTGGCGTTCACACTCCATGGGCTGGTCGATTACGTCTGGTATAATCCGGCCCTTGCCGGTGTGGTCAGCCTCCTTGCGGGGTGTCTTGCGGGTTTGGTGCGGATCGGTACGGCGTTGGAGAAGGTCTCACCAACGACTCGCCACGGGGTATCCACCTCATCGAGATCAGCCCATATGGGAGAACGTCGACTGGCCCTGGCGGCCATGGGATTGTCCCTGGCGGTCGTGGTGACTCTGCCGATAGAAGTTCCACTCCTGGTGGAACGATACAGGGCGGGTTCCGCGGAACTGGCCTGGCACCGCTACCTCATTCTGTATCGACAGGCGGACGACATCGACGAACTGTTCCGGGGCGAAGACGGCTCCACGATTGTCCAGCACCCGGAGACTCCAGAAGCGATGGGAGGGGATACACGCGACGGCGTGCCGGCGACTGCGGAAGATGCCCAGGACGGAGACGCCGAACTCAATGAGCAGGCGGAAGCAGTTCCGTCGGCCGACGTTGTGAAAACCCGAACGTCCGGCGGGGATCCCGGATCGCGGCTAAAAGACGCGATGGAGCGAGAATGGGAAATGATCCGGTGTCTCCAGGATGTTGTGCGCTACGATCCGAAGCGTTCGGAGGCCCATTTGCGGCTAGCCAAGGCGTATCTTCGCTTGTTCCATCTCCAGCAGTCGTGTTCCGCCAACCCAATGCCGCTTTCCCAGATTCGCGACGCAGCACTTCATGCCCAATTTGCCTCCGTTGAGGAGCTGAGGTCGTGGTTGCGGGCGGCGTTTGGGGATCATGTGGAATTGCTGGATAGGGCATCTGAGGAATCGCTGGTTGCCTGCCGGTTATGTCCCCTGCAGGCGGAAGCGTATTTTATACTCGGTCAAACGTCTTTTTTGCGTGCGGAATCCGAAGGAACGCTCCTCACCTGGTACGAGCAGGCACTGGCAGTCCGTCCGAATGACGGTGACCTGCTCTTCCGTATCGGGGCTGAGTTTGCATTCATGGGGCGGCTTGAAGACGGCATCGCCCTGTGGCGGAAGGCGTTTGCCTGCGGCCCATGGTATCGGGATCGCCTCCTGCGCTTTCTTGTGGGGCGGTCTCCGCCGGAGCTGGTCGATCAGGAGATTGCGTTTCTTCTGGAAACGTTTGAACCGGATCTGGAATCGCTGAGGCTGATG
>NZ_JACIYL010001014.1 GCF_014359955.1 Thermogutta sp.
GAGGAAAGCGCCAATATTCTGTGGTTCCAGGGGGCTTCCCGACCATTCCGGGAGAGGCGCGTTGGGATCTTCATGGGTAACCTTCCACGGCGGTGGCACCACGACGCCATCGCGCGGAGCGACGAGAAGAAGCCGTTGCTGGTCCGCTTTTTTCTCCGCCAGTTGTTGGGCCACGGTCTGGATGGCTTCGCGAAGACTGGGCAATTCGTTGGCGGCCGCCTCGTCCTCGCTCCGACGTCGTTCCAGCGCGGAGAGCCTCGCCGCATACTGCCGGTACAGGCTTTCCAGCCGCGCAATTTCAATGTCCAGATCGTGATCCGCAAGCTTCGCCAGTGGTTGTCCGGCTTTCACAGTCTGCCCCGGCCGAACCAGAATCTCTTCCAGCCGACCGGGAACGTCCACGTACACCGGGGCAGGATTCTGCGGCTGGATCTCACAGGTGCACATCACCCGATAAGGCAGGGGCACAAACACCACAAAGGCCACGACCAGTGCCAAACCCGCCAGCGTCATCATCAAACGGGGCTTTTTCACTTCATTCCACCTTCCCGGCACGTAAAAGAATTTGCCCAGTTGATACAACGGATACACGACCAATCCATACAGCGCGCCAATAGCGATCGCGTGACCGATGATCTCCAGTCGATACGGTTTGAAGAATTTATTGAGGAAAAGAAGGATCGAGAGGACCACCACCCAGCGATAAATGGCCGCAGCCACAGAATACGTGATGAACAGGGCATGATGGCGTTGCGGCAGAAACGGATCCTCCGGCAGTTCCAACCCCAGAAACCATTTGGCCGCCGTCCGGCTGAGGATCTGGGTCGCCTTCTGTCGGAGGTTGGGAATTTCCAGGATATCGGCCAGCACGTAGTAGCCGTCGTACCGCAACAGGGGATTACCGTTAAAGATCACCGTACTCACGGAGCAGATAAACATGACGTTGAGCGCCAGATGGTTGATCAGTCCCGGCTCGCTGAACCACCACACAAACGTGGCGATGGCTGCCAGCGTCAGCTCCACGAAAATCCCTGCCGCGCCGATGGCCGCGCGATGCCACCGGTTGGGCAGCATCCAGGAGTCTGATACGTTGCAGTACAGACACGGGGTCAGAACCAGGAGCATGACACCCATTTCGTGGCATTCGCCGCCGAAATGTTTGCAGCTCAACCCGTGGCCGAATTCATGGAGAATCTTCGTGATCGCCAGCGTGAGTGCCAGCCAGAGGGCATTCGTCGGTGTGAAGAACTGGTAAAAACTGGGCAACCGAGAAAGAAACACGCGGAACTCCGCAGCCACGAGGAGCAGTGCCGCCAGCCACAGGAGGACGC
>NZ_JACIYL010001015.1 GCF_014359955.1 Thermogutta sp.
CGCCACCGGGGCCGCCATCAGGGATGAGTCGATCAGATCGAGCGCCCCACCCAGGCCAGGCAGGAGTCGGCTGGAGTCCTTCTGCTGGGCGTCCCGTTTGATGAGCGATTCCGCCAGGTCGCCGATCATTCCCACGACGGCCAGCAGCACGCCATACACCAGGCAGACCGGCCATCGTGGTTTGATGGTTTCCAGTCCAAACAGCGGCAAGAGCCAGTAAAACGCCACAAACGCCCCTGTTACACCGAAGACAATCGCTCCTATCGCCCCTTCGATCGTCTTTTTGGGGCTGAGCTGCGGAGCCATCCGATGACGGCCCAGAAATTTACCCACCGTAAACGCCCCGGTATCGCCCAGTTTGACAATCATCAGGAAGGAGGCGAGGGCCTCCATTCCAAAGGCCATCCGCAGTTGCACCAGAAAACTGGCCAGCAGCCCGATGTAACACACCGCGTACACCGTGCCCGCCACGTTGATGTTGGCACTTCCTGGACGGCGGTAGCGCTGCATTTCCACCAGGAAGGCGAGAAACACGGTTCCCGCCAGAGCCATCATGGCGGCCATGCTGGAGACGGCCGCTATGTCCCACGAGCGGACAAGCCGATCGGGATGGGCGGCTTCCCAGCGTTGCCAGAACAGGGCCATCCCCCATGTCGCGCTGATCGTCAAAGAATTCCCCAAATGCACCAGCCAGGCCAGCGGTGCGACTCCCGCGCCGCGACAGAGGGACACAATCTCATTGCCTGAAAAGAATACAAGCACCACAAGCGCCGGAAACAACCACAGCCCGTCCGGTGTGCCGGCGTTCACATCAAGCCAGCACAGCAGCAGGGCCACACACGCCAGGAGACTGCCGAAAACGATTCTCTGCGCAAGCGACGACATAGCGATGCCAATTCCATAGATGACGCGGCAGGGTAAATCGTCATCGTGTACAATTTCGACACCCTACGCAAGACGGGCGGAGTGGGTCCCAGTCCGACCTTTGTGAAGATCCATCAGATGCCCCCGGTGCCATGCGTTGTAGGGGTCATTCATGAATTGCCCCTACCGTTTATCCAGCGACCGAACCGAGCATGGGAACCCGCTCGATGCAACGGATTCTCCAAACGCTGGAATGTGGACCTAACAAGCCGGTTTGTGCGGCAAGTCCTTCGGAGGGGCACACTTGTCGTGCCCGAGGGAATCGGAATGGATGATCCAATGTCAAACAGCGGACCTGACAAGCAGGTCCCTCCGAAAAAGGAACCGGAGGGGCACGCTTGTCGTGCCCGAGGGAATCGGAATGGATGATCCAATGTCAAACAGCGGACCTGACAAGCAGGTCCCTC
>NZ_JACIYL010001016.1 GCF_014359955.1 Thermogutta sp.
ATTTCCCCCGCGTATTTCTCGGCGACCAGTTCCCCCGCCCGCTTGCTTTTTCCGTACCACGAGACAGGGTGCGATGGATTACCCTCGCGGTGGGGCTCACCCGCTTTCTTCACCGGACCTGCCGCTGCCAGGGTCGAGACAATCACGACGACAGGGGGTGGAGACACACGCCGGCAGGCTTCCAGAAGGCTCTCGGTTCCCTTCTCGTTAACCTGGAAAAACTGATCGACTTTGAGAGCTTTTGTCGTTCCCGCCAAATGGTAAACGATCTGGACGCCTTTCAGCGCCGGGACTAAGCTTTCCACATCGTGCAAGTTGCCCGGGTGAAACCGAACACCGAACGGTTCCAGGGGACCGGTGCGGGAAGTTGCTCGGATGAGGCACACGACCTCATGACTGCGTTCCGAGAGTGCTTTCACGAGGTGATAGCCTACGAATCCTGTTCCACCTGTGATGAAAACCTTCGCCATTTTCTTACCTGCGGAGTCGTTAAGAGTTGGAACAAGGCCGAGGAATTGGGTCCGGAATGACCAGGGACGATTGTCGCTATTTTAACGCATCGGTGGGCTGAGAGCGGTCAGGCCATACAAATGGCCGGAGAGTCACAGGAGGTCAGTCGTGTCGAATCTGTCATCCCCACTCCTGGAGGTTGGTCCGACAGCCCGGTTTTTGATCGTCCGTCTGAGCGCGCTGGGCGACGTCGTGCTTACACTCCCGGTGGCTTCTGCTCTTCGCGAGCACTTTCCCCAGGCCAAAATCGCGTGGATCGTGGAAGAGCGGAATGCCCCGATTCTAGCCGGTCATCCAGCGGTCGATGAGATAATCACGGTGCCCAAAAGGTGGTACAGATCCTGGCAACACGTCCGACGCATTCGGCAAACACTACGGGAATGGGCTTTCGATGTGGCTCTAGACGTGCAGAGCCTTTCCAAAAGCGCGTTTCTGGCCTGGCTGAGCGGGGCACGATTTCGTGTGGGGTTCGCCCGTCCTCAAGGGAGGGAACTGGCTCCCTGGCTCGCGACACATCGGGTGCCGGCTCAGGGGACCCACGTGGTGGACATCTTCCTGAGCCTTCTGCGAGTTCTGGGTATTCAATCCACCAGCGCGGAGTTCAAACTGACCCAAACGCGTGAAGAAGCCACATGGGCGGAGCGGACTCTGCTCGATCTGGGCCTAAACGGTCGATTTGCTGTGATCAATCCGGGAGCAGCCTGGCCATGCAAACGATGGCCGTTCGACAGGTTTGCAACCGTGGCGAAGTTCCTCGATACGACACTGGCAATGCCGACCCTTGTGTTGTGGGGGAACCAGCTTGAAAAGAACTGGGCGG
>NZ_JACIYL010001017.1 GCF_014359955.1 Thermogutta sp.
TCAACTAGGTGCCAACGCCATCCTCGGCGTCTCTCTGGCCGTGGCCAAGGCCGCTGCTCAATTCTGCAATCTTCCCCTTTATCGCTACCTGGGGGGTGTTGGCGCACGCATTCTTCCGGCGCCGATGATGAACATCCTCAACGGAGGGGCCCATGCGGATAACGACGTCGACATCCAGGAGTTTATGGTCATGCCCCTGGGCTTTGACAGTTTCCAGGACGCAATCCGCTGTGGCTGCGAAATCTTCCACAATTTACGAAAGGTGCTCAAAGCCCGCGGGCTGTCCACGAATGTCGGCGACGAGGGTGGCTTCGCTCCCGATCTGAAAAGTAACGAAGAGGCCCTGGAGTGCATCCGCGAGGCGATTGAGAAGGCCGGATACGAACTGGGCAAGCAGGTCTTCATCGCTCTTGATATCGCGGCAAGTGAGTTGGCCGTGGAAGGCAAGAAAGGTGTCTACAAGATCGGGGGCAAGGAGATGTCCGCTCAGGCGGTCATTGAAATGCTTGACTCCTGGATCGACAAGTATGCCATTTGCTCGATCGAAGATGCTTGCGCGGAAGATGACTGGGACGGCTGGGCCCTGCTTACAGAGCGGCTGGGACAGAAGGTTCAGCTCGTCGGGGACGATGTGTTCGTGACCAACACCAAGATCTTCCAAAAGGGTATCGAATCGGGTGTCGCGAACAGCATCCTCATCAAACTCAACCAAATCGGTACGTTGACAGAAACATTGGAATGCATCGACATGGCACGCCGGGCGGGTTACACGTTCGTCATCAGCCACCGCAGCGGCGAGACGGAGGACACTACCATTGCCGACCTCGCTGTGGCCACTGGATCGGCGCAAATCAAGACGGGGTCTGCATCCCGCACTGACCGGATTGCCAAGTACAATCAGTTACTGCGGATCGAAGAGGAACTTGGTTCCGGGGCCGTTTACGGCGGTAAGTTGTTCCCCCGGAAAAAGAAATAGTTGTTCATTTTCCGCAGTACTGTGTGGCGGATGGGCAGGAGATCCTTGTTTCCGGGGTGGGAAAAACAGAACCCACCCCGGGATGTTCTCCGGTAACCGATGAGCTGAAAAAAATCCTGTAAAAATCCAAGGCGTTCCCGAGGGAGCGCCTTGCTTCATTTTCCGCTTGGCCCATTTGTGAGGGGTGGCGGATTGAAGCGGCATGAAGAAGCAACGGCCGATGCCTTCCCACTGCCTGAGCGAGGCTGGGACAGGGCAAGTAGGTGGGGTGTCTTTCCTTTCGGTGATCACAGAACACGATGAGCGTTACTGACGAAAAAATTCTGGTTCTCGATTTTGGTTCTCAATACGC
>NZ_JACIYL010001018.1 GCF_014359955.1 Thermogutta sp.
GCCCGCTCCACAATTTTGGAGGCGTACATGACTGCCACCTCGTGCGCCAGCTCAGCAACCACCCCCAGATCGTGGGTGATGATGAGGATGGCCATCCCCTGTTTTTGCTGGATTTCGCGGAGAAGCTCCAGAATCTGGGCCTGTATGGTGACGTCCAAGGCGGTGGTGGGTTCGTCGGCGATGAGCAGCTTCGGACGGCATGCCAGCGCCATGGCGATCATCACGCGCTGTCGCATCCCCCCGGAAAACTGGTGGGGATAGTCCCGCCAGCGTTTTTCCGCATCGGGGATCCCCACCTGCTTGAGCGCGTCGATCATCAACTCTTTAGCGCGTTCGGCGGAGATGCGGCCACCGCTCCCTTCTTCCCGGTGGTGGAGGCGAATGGCCTCCAGAATCTGCGAACCCACCGTGAAAACGGGGTTGAGGGAGGTCATGGGTTCCTGAAAGATCATGGCGATTTTGCCGCCCCGTACTTTCCGCATCTCGGGCTCACTGAGCTCGGTGAGGACGCGGAGGCCGTCTTCATCATGGTAGGTGATTTTTCCACCGACGATTCGGCCGGGCGGGGCCACCAGCCGCATGATCGACAGAGCGGTCACCGATTTGCCGCACCCGGATTCCCCCACCAGCCCCAACGTCCGACCGGGGTAGATTTCCAGGGAGACGTCGTCCACGGCGCGGAGAATGGCTTCGTCGGTGAAAAAGTACGTCCGAAGGTTCTCCACCCGAAGCAGGGGATCCAGCCGTGTCGTTTGACCCTGCATGTTTTCAGATTGGACGGAAACGGGCATGAAGCGTATCTCTCGCAGTCGGTCGCGTTATTTGTCGGTACCCATCGGCAAACTCGTGTGGTGGGCCATTTCCCATCCCGCCAAAAACGTCAAATGCGCAGTCGGGGATCCATGGCGTCGCGAAGTCCGTTACCCACCAGATTGAACGCGGTCACGGTAATAAACATGGCCAGCGAGGGGAAGACCACCAGCCACCAATAGTGATAATTCTCGCTTCCCTGGCGAAGCAGCAAGCCCCAGCTTGGGGCGGGCAGACGGACGCCAAAACCCAGCAGGCTCAAGCCCGCTTCGGTGATGATCGCACCAGCAATCCCGAAAGGCGCCGCCACCATAGCCGGGGAAAGGGAGTTCGGCAACACGTGCCAGAAGAGGACGCGGAGGTTTGTCGCGCCGGTCGCTCGGGCGGCGGCCACGTAATCAAGATTTCGCTGTTTCAGGACCTCGCCGCGAATCAGCCGGGCGACGGTGGGCCAGCCGGTCAACCCGATGACCACCATGATGATGTAAATACTCTGGCCCAACAGCCCCACGAGT
>NZ_JACIYL010001019.1 GCF_014359955.1 Thermogutta sp.
TGCAGGGCCAAACCGATCTGTTTCAGGTTATTGCTGCATTGGGAACGCCGCGCAGCCTCACGGGCAGCCTGCACTGCGGGAAGCAGTAGCGCGATCAGAATGCCAATAATAGCGATCACAACAAGCAACTCCACCAGCGTAAAACCGGCGGAGACCGAGTTGCGTAGCGACCTGGACCTGACCATGGCGATTCTCCTTTCCCTCAAGTACCTCCCAACAATCGGAAACGAAATATCAACGTCACAATTGGGACAGATCAACACAGTCAAGAATTTATTTTCCTGGTCTCTCACTTGACGACCTGAAACTCAGTATACTGAACTAGGCTGGCAATGCAAGGTTTTTGCGCGGTTCCGATTGGATCCTTTTTGTGGAGGCACCACGCCATGAAGATGCACTTCCTATGGATTGCGATGGTCGCGATTGTGCTGACATCGGGTTGCTCAAAGGAGAGAAAAGTTTCCTTTAAAACCGTCCCTGTCAAGATAACCATCACACAAAAAGGCCAGCCCCTGGCGGATGCCGACGTGCGTCTCCATCCACTCGACCCCAATGGTAGGGGAGCCCAGGGGAAGACGGACAGCTCGGGCGTGGCGGTCATGAAAACCTTCGGGGAAGGAGGGGCGATGGCAGAGGGCGCGATGGCCGGGAAGTACAAAGTGCTTGTCTCCAAAGTCCTGGTCCCAAAAACGCCCGAAGGGGCCGACTACGACAAGCTCCAGGCCGAACAGGCGACGGCCGATCCCTACGCCAGCGCTCCCAAACCCCTCCTGCCACCGAAATACAACAACTGGCAGGAAACTCCCTTCGAGTGCGAGGTTAAAGAAGGCGGACCCAACGAATTCAGCTTTGACATTCCTGAGTGACGACGTGACACCGCCCCCGGGCGGGCGTGGCGATAAACACGGCCTCACACAGCCCTGGGAGCCCGGGAAGCTGCAAGGACCTTCACGTAAATGACTTTCGCATCGCCCGGCGCATAAAAATCCTGAAGGACGGCTGCCACCTGGTAGCCGTTTTTTTCATAAAATTGTCTGGTCGGTCGATACTGCTCCCGGCCGGAGGTATCCACATACACCCGGGTTCCCCCAGCAGCGCGAATGGCCTTTTCCGCTTCCTGAAGGAGCCGCCGCCCCAGGCCCTGCCGCTGACAAGCTGGATCCACCACAATCCAGTAAAGATCCCAACTGGAAACCGTGCAGGGGATGGGACCGAAACACACATATCCCCGGAGCTGGCCTTCCTGTTCCGCGACGATAAATTCGTAACCGCTGGCCGGTCCTTTCGTCATTCGCTCCGCGACCAATTCCTCGGCAACATCGAC
>NZ_JACIYL010000102.1 GCF_014359955.1 Thermogutta sp.
CGATGTGCCAGGCTTCCAAAGCTGAGCGAGTCCAGTTCTTCCAAGTCGTCGGAGAGCGTCCCCAATTGAAGCACATGGCGCAGATAAAACCGATACGGGCAGGCCAGATAATCACGAAACTGAGTCACACGCATTTCAGAAATGGAGACCGGCACAACCGGTGCCGGGGGAGCGAGTGCCTCCCGACTGGTGAAATGTTTGCGCCATCGCGGCGGCCGACGCGGCGGTTCCTCGATGACCCCAAACAGGGAAGATACGCGTCTGACCAGGCCGTCGTCATCGCAGGAAAAGAGAAACCGGCTGGGGAAAAGCGGGTTCTCGTCCGTATCCTGCCGCCCCACGATGAGATGAAACTCCTCGCGACTCGAAGTGATCAGACTGAGCAAATAAGCATCGCGCGCGATACGCCGAGCGCTCCCCTCCAATTGGAGCCATTCCCTCAATTCGGCCGTCAGGAACATTTCGTTGCGCGCGATCGAGGGGATAAAACCCTCGTTGACACTGGTCAAAACGGTTACCGGGGCATCATCCCAGGGGACATCAAGCCATCCCATAATTTCCACAGCCGGCCCTTTCAACGGAGCGGGGACGCGACTGTTGGCCAGGTGATAAGCGACCCAGCGCAGCAGCTCTCCAGGTGTTGTTTGCCATTCCAGGGAACTCTGGACTCGCTGCGGTACCTGCATCCACTCCCCAAGCGTTTCCACGATGGTGCGGCAGACTTCGAGAGTTTCTTCCTTTGCTTCGGGGGTCCCTCCCGGCTGACCTGCGGCAGCCAGGATTGGCCCGTAGAATTCGAGCAGAATATCGCGGAGTCGTTCCGCGCACTCTGAGATTGGCTGAACATGAGTCCAGGTGTGGGGTGAAAAACGCTGCCAAAGGCTCAACCATGCCTCCTTGACAGCATTTTTTTCCCCCTGCATGTCGGCCTCGTCCATAAGAAGGGGGACTCGCTCAGCGCACCACGTATCGTACTCCGTGAGGAGGTCAATCTTCCCGCCGATGTGTCGGGATAGCCATCGTTCTGCCACCGGGTGTCGGAGGAGCGAGCCAAAGGCTTCGGCAGTTTTTTGCTCCAGGAAATCGCCCAATGCTTCGAGCAGTGCCCATACCGAAGTGCGAATGAGAGGCCGTCCAGGCCCGTACCGGGCAGGCAAACCGTAGTGCTCGAGAGCGTCCACAATCAGGGGAACAAGCGACTCGTCGGGCGCGCCCACCGTGATATCTTCGATGCCCTGCCGCTCATCCAAACGCGAGAGAAACCGGATAACAGCATATGCCTGATCCGCTGGCTGCTGACACAGCGTGATTCGATCCTCGGGGACTGGCCCGGGGAGTTCCTGCCAGCATTCCGGGATCAAGCAACCCAGCTCGTCAAAACGATCGGCGAACTCCCGCGGGGCCACGGTCAGAACCGTGACTTGGTCGCGCACCTGACCCAAAAGCTGGCGGACAATCGGCGGCAGGTCCACAAGTCCCACGAGGAGTGTCTCTCGGTCAAGGTGACATAAATGGCGCGCACGGGCTTCGAAACGTGCGGCCACAACATCGCAGAGACCTTCCCGGTCGAGGGTTTCGAGATACAGTCGTTCCAGGAGATCAAGCGTCTCCCATCTGCCGCGATCAGGGAACTCTGGATCGTGTTGAAGGGCAATTTGCAGAACATCATGAAATGAAAATCCTCCACCACTCAGTTCGTATCTCAACTGAGCGAGGGATTGCGCCAGCGAGAGCCACCGCTGGCTTTCTGCGGAGGTTGTCCAGTGGGGGAAAAGCCGACGCAGAGCCGATTCGTCCCGATATGCCAACTCTCGCAGTGCGATGCACCACGCCAGCAGGCACGTGGGTTCGTTGGCCAGTGGTTTATCGCAGGAGTAAAGGCGTTCAGGAAGCTGTCCCACAGTCATGACGTCTGGCGGAAGGAGGATCACGCCATGACTTCGGGCTGTTTCGGCGAGTTGGGCCAAAAGGCGCCGAACGGCCCAACTGGTGGGCAAGACGATAGCCAGGCGAGAAAGGTCCCACAGATTGCCATTAACACTCGGTGGGTGGATCTGGCAGAGATAGTCCAGGAGAAGTTGAACAACGGGGCGGGACCACCCCAGAAATATTCGCCGGAAATTGCTCGGTCCGCCCGTCTCTTGAAGCTCTGGCGATACCTCAGCCTGCTGCGCCTGCGTTTTGACTGAATTGCAAGATCGCCGTGATCCTTTACCCATGATTCGCTGTTGCCCCGCCTGGAGTATCTTGACCGAGATCCCTTTTCTCAGCCGTCCCGTGATGGTCGCGATTGAGATAGGTGTTCGCCCAGGAAGAAGTGTGTGCTAATTCTGCATTGTACAAAACCGGCGGTCCGGTGAGCATCTCTTCGGATTCCCCGTAGGCTTTCAACCGTTCATAGACGATAGCCCACAGGCATTCCTTATCGCGAAGCTCGCACTGTCCATCCACAGAGCCTCCGCATGGTCCGTTCCGGCTGCACTTGGAGCACCAGCGTTTCGGGCAGACATAGGCACAATCCGGCAAACTGCAGTCCCCGCAGTCCTGACAACCGTACATCATGTACTTGGAAAATTTTTCCAGACCATAGAGAAGACGAGCCGGGGCGGGTGGCTGCGGTTTGCCAGCCCAGCGTTGGTAAAGTTTCTGCGCGAGATTCCACAACCCCTTGCCTCTTGTAAAAGCGATTTGATGGACCAGCCGGGAAACGCGGTATCCCAGCGTGACGTATGGGGAACGCCTTGGTTTTCTCAGCGACTCAAGATATTGCCGATTGATCTTGTCAGGTGCGCTTAACCCCGTTTCGGGATCGTGCTCGAAAAAGAAGAATTCATCGGGAAACGAGAATTGAATCTCTTTCAAAAACTGGCGCCAGTCCTCGGGGGCGAAAGAGTCTAGATGTCGGAGAACCTCTTCTAAAGATTCCAGCTTGTGAATGCCTCCCAGATAACCTGCGGAGAAGCCCAGGCCCCGTAAAACAGCGAGTTGCTTCGCAGCCAGTTCGGCGAAAAATTTCTTTCCTCGATCGGGGCCGGCAGCGTATTTTTGGCACAGTTCCCACAGCTCATCTGTGACGACGCACCCCGGAAGTTGCCGGTCGTGGAAAAGTCTAGCGACCGTCTTGGTGAGAAGGTACACGTTACCGATGACCGGCACGCCCGAAATGCCCCTTGCCTGGAGGAAGAGTTTCACCTCGTGGTATTTGCGCATATCATAGCCGAGTTGGGTGATCACCCACTCCGCCCCGGTCGCGATTTTGCGTACGAGTTTGAAATATTGCGGAACCAATTCCCGTTCATAACGTTTGAAGGGAGAAACAGCGCAACCTATGTAGAATCGCGTGGGCGAAAGAAGTTCGGTTTTACCGGGGCGAGGTGTCACAATGCGGCCGTCATTCATGGCCTTGAGGAGAGCGATCAGGCCAACCGAATCGAGATCAAACACGCCCTGGGGCTTGCCGCCGAAACCGACGGCGGGATAATCGCCCGTCAGGGCCAGTATGTTATGAAGTCCCTCGGCCGCCAGCCGCCAGGCGAGGCTCTCCAATCCCGCTCGGTTCGCGTCCTTGCATGTCATGTGGATGACGACACGATCCCGGTCGTGGGACAAAAACTGGGCAATCCAGTCCGCCGGCAACATCGGATTGCCGCCGGGATTATCGGTGATCGAGATCCATCCGACGCGGGGATGCGAGAGAAGTTCCCGGGCTAAAATGATCGGGGGTGCATCACCCGGATTCGCCGGCAATCCCCGAGTGGAGACAATCTCCACCCCGATTGGAAAACCGCCGTTTTCCAGGAGTTGTCGAAAGCTCAAACCGGAAGGCTTGGCGGTCGTCCCGCCTGTCATGGTTCAGCTCCCAAAAAGGGACTTTGTTGATCGTGGCCACAAAGGTTTTCGGTCGACATTTCCGTTGCCGATGACAAGGCAGTCGCTCCCGGGTGTGCTGGACAAACGTGCTTCCATGCTGCACGGGAAGCTGCCAACACCAACCACCTTGCTCTCACGGGAACATTCGGCGGGTGTCAGCTCGTGGTGGCCGCCACGGACCCCAGTTCGGCTGCCAACCGTCGCGCGACGTCAACGGCCTCGGTTGCGTTCTCACCATAGCCGTCGGCCCCGATCTGCTGGGCGAATTGCGGGGTGATGGGAGCCCCCCCGACCATGACCCGCACCTTGTCGCGAAGACCACTTTGCTGAAGAGCCTCGATCACATTCTTCATGTTGAGCATGGTGGTCGTAAGCAGGGCGGACATCGCCACGATCGTGCCCGGTTTTTCCTGAGCGGCCTGCACGAATTTTTCGGGAGGGACATCCACCCCCAAATCGACGACTTCGAAACCGGCACCTTCCAGCATGGAAGCCACCAGGTTTTTTCCGATGTCGTGGAGGTCGCCTTTGACCGTCCCGATCACCACCCGCCCGATGCGTTTGGCGCCGGTTTCTGCCAGTTTCGGGGTGATAAGCTCCAAAGCCGCTTTCATTGCCCGAGCGGCAATGTGAAGTTCCGGAACAAAATATTCGTTGCAGGCAAACCGCTGCCCCACTTCGTTCATTGCCGGGATCATGTATTTGGAGATCAACTCTGAAGGATCAACATTGGCCTCCAGGGCGGCCTTGGTGACCTCGACCGCAGTCCGGTGATCTCCGATCACGATCGCGTCATAAAGTTTAGAGTAATCGCTCATGGACCCCTCCGAGTCGCTGTGGGCCAAAAGTCTTCATGCGGTCAACAAAATGAGCGTGACATACTGAAACTGTCTGCGCTCATCTCCGTCCCTGCCGGGCAGTGTTCCCCTCAACTCCCGGGCGCTTCCAATATTAACCGGTTTGACAACCGCCTGCCAAGGGTGGTTGGCTCACCGGCGGAAGATCAGCCAGCTTATCAGGCTACAATTGTTGTGTTGCGGCTCGGCGATCATGCGTACCAGGGGCGTTCACGTCGTCCGACCTTGTTGAGAGCTTCAATAGCCAGACGCACATCCATCTCGACCTGAAAATCGAACATTCCCACCACGATGAAATCGGCCCCGTTTCGAAAAGCATAGGCGAAGCCCTGCTGCGGATGGATGGCCCCGGCGGCGAGAACCTTGAAGGCTAGCCAGGGTTTCTCCACCGTTTTCATGAAAGCAGCGGTTTCTTCAGGGTTGTTGCACCACATATTGTCATTATTTGCATCGTGGTCGCTGGAGTTGCCCCGCATCCAGTCGAATTCCTGCCGTCTGTCCTTCGGCGTTGCTGACCAGTAGCGGTCCGAATGGAACGTTTTCATGTAAAAATCGACGGGAAGTTTTGCCTGTTCGCATGCCTTAACCACCTCCAGTGAATGACAGCCAATCCCCGCCGGGCGGCCGGTCTCGTGGATCAGGTCAAGCATTTGAGCGAGGGCTTCGAGACCACCACCGTTCATGAAATGGGAATCCGTCGATCCGCCGTGCGAGTAGATGCAACTGGCTCCACGCTCAACCTGCTGCTCGATGACACGTTTCATTTCGGCCCGGTCCTGGATGACGGGAACGCACACGATCGTTTGAATCGGAGGGTTGCGGTGCCGGTTGTACTTGGCGACAACATCCCAGCAGGCTGGGTCAAGTTGGATCGTATTGATCCCACAGGCCATGGCGAGGTCCAAAGTTTCGAACACCTTCGATTCGGTGTTGTACTCGCGGAAAAGGCGAGAAACATAGATGAGGTCACGACTGTGCGCCCAACCGCCGATGAGATTACCTCCGATAATCAGGCGACTGATCGTGACGTTCCCAATTTTCCCTGTGGGAAGGGGACTGGGCAGCGGTTCCGCAGGCCGCCTCGGCGGTGGAACGGTCTCTGTCTCAGGAGCGGGCTGCGCCCTTCCTTCTGCTACGGCGGCGCGAAGGATCTCCTCCTCGATACTCGTGTAGGCCAATCCGAAACCCGCCGCGCCGGCTAATCCACGGGCAAGAAAACACCGCCGGTCTGTCTTGTGAACGTCGTTCATGATCAACCCTCCCGGTTAGTTGGAACCCGTTCGGCTGAGGATATATTTTCCTCATCTCAGTAGCGAGCCGCAGTGGGGGCAACAATTCACTCATCTTGGCTGCGACTCATCTGCTACTCATTGTGTTCTGGCGAAGGGCCATCGATCAATCAGCGCGTCGTCCGTTCCTCAGCGCGGCTCCACCCACGACAGGGCGACCGCGGTAAAGATGATCGCCTGGTACGCCTTCTCCCATAAGATGCCGAGGCTCTTATCAGGCAGGACCGCAAGGTCGGAGTAAGCTCCTGGTCCTTCGCTTATCAAACGGGGATTTTGGAATGTTTCCAGTTCGTCGTAGCTTATCCAGAGCGTGAGGTTATTCCGCCCGGGACCACGTGGACCCGTCCATGCAATGCGATTCCGATCGTCGCCCCTTTTCACCGACGTCCACCTTTCCACCGCACAGCACACGGGAG
Source organism: Thermogutta sp. (assembly GCF_014359955.1). Classification (GTDB taxonomy): domain Bacteria; phylum Planctomycetota; class Planctomycetia; order Pirellulales; family Thermoguttaceae; genus Thermogutta. Next base: position 6,433 of record NZ_JACIYL010000102.1, read on the forward strand.
TGACCTGCTGTCCAGGCCGGGGCTCTGACCACGTTTGGCCGCCGTCCCGACTGAAACTGATCCAACGGTGGGGACCGCTCTGCTGCCGCATGTCCAAAGCAAGCCTTCCGTCTGCCAGTTCCACGAGCTGGCACTCGTCCACCCCCATTTCACCGGGGACAAATCCGCCTCTCTGCCAGGTTGCCCCATGGTCGTCGCTGAAGAGGACAAAATCTCGGAAAGGACGGTAACGCCACATCGGAATGGCGAGCCTTCCCGAGGACTGTTGAATTCCGCCCCCCGGCCCCGGTACGCTGATGCCCCATTCCTTATCCTCCATATCCCGGGCAATCGGGGTCAAATCGACAGGATCGGACCAGTGTTCCCCATGATCGTCACTGAATCGGGCAAGATTGAGGACATCCCGTGACCCCGGGCGGGCGCGGTGGGTACTCGCTCCCGGCGCGCAGCGAATGTAAAAAAGCCAGATTCGCCCCGTGGTTTTGTCCACCACCGTCGCAGGATTGGCGGAGGACCACTGGGGGCCCGAATGTTCGATCACTCGTATCGGCGACCATGTGCGGCCACCGTCGCGACTGGTTTTCAATAGTAAGTCAATTTCCTGGCCGGGCAGGCCCGGGTCTGCACTGCTGTTGCGACGGCCTTCCGCAAAAGCCAGGAGGGTACCGTCGGGAGCGACCTCCAGAGCGGGAATCCTCATCGTGTGGTAGCCTCCTTCCCCGGAGGTAAACACGGTCACATGGTGTAGGCCAGTTTCGTTGGCCTGTGCCGAACAGGGCCAGCACAGGACGACGTTAAACAACAAGACAATCAGCACGCATAACATTTTCTGCTGCAAAAACGCGTAAAAGGGAATAATCCGTGCACGAACCAGACGTATTTTCATGGGTGACCACCTTTCAATTGCAAGAGTAATAACGGGGATCCAGCAACTCTATTTCTTCAATTGCTTTTTCTAAACGGATCTTCTTCAATCCATTCGTCGGCTCCGATATCCGGACGGCTGTCTCGCGGTTGCCGGTCGAAATCTTCTATCACCTGCGGTAACGGGTTGCCCACGTCGCAGACGGCTGGCTGGCGGGTTCGCAGGTGCAGGTCCCCACGTTTGGGATCTACAAATAAATCCGGGCTGGGCGATAGAATGAGATTCTTTATCAGACGGATTTCGCCAGTAGATTCGTTGCGAACGGGACTTCCCACGAGAAGATTGTTGACGACGATGGTGCCTTGATTATCATGAACCAGTCTGATAAGCCTTCCGAGACGATTGTCGGGATCAAAAATGGTGTTATGGGCGATAAGGCAGTCCCGTGTGTAGTCGGAAACGATACCCGATTCTGGACATTGAGCAATAAAATTATTTCTTACGATAATATTTGCTGAATGGACCGGAACATCCGGCGGTTTGTACGAGTTTCCGAGGGCAATGCCCACATCGCAATTGATGATGACATTCCGCTCGACGATGCAATCGCGGCTGTCGTGCCACAGGAATATGGCGCCGCGCCCTTCTCGTGTGCGGCCCTGAATGTTGTAAAAGACATTGTCCGATATAGTCCATTTCGCCGCGAACATAATGTCAATACCACCAATATAGTTACCCTGAAAATTCTCGGGCGTATCTGCGGGATCATCTGCGTAACTTTTGGGGCGATCATTATAGAAGAGGCAATACATGACTCGGGAGCCTTCCGGCCGGGCAACCGTGGCTGGTACGCGGACACCCTTGACGGCACGCTGCCAGATGTTGTGCAGAATACAGTTGTAAATGGTGACGCGATGGACTCCCGAGTCTGTATCGAGCTTGATGCCGTTCCATCGAACGTTTTCAATCGTAAGATCCGCGATAACGACGTCCGAACAACCATGGATGGCGAGAAGCTCGCCGAGTTGGTGCGGCCCGCCGTCGAGGATGACTTCTTCCCGTCGACCGGTCGCACCGCGCAGCGTCACCCTGTCCGTGCAAATGTCCAACCGATGAGGAAGCACGTAGCGACCGGGACTCAGAAAGATCGTTGTTCCTTCTTTTGCGTGCTCCACAGCCTTAAAGAGTTCCTCCACGGAATGGACGCGGATTACCGGCTCCGTTGGGGCTGGTAAAGGTGGGGCCGCGCGGATGACTTGAGGGGCGATGGGCAACTCGGGTGGCTTGGCATGCACAGCTGACACACGCGGAGATCCCAGGCAGCGAATGGCACCCAGTAACAGTGCAATTGACGCAATGAGGCGGGCGAATGCGTGGGAAGCATGCAGGTGCTGCGGCACGGTAATTTCCTCGTCAATTCGGCATTAAATTAATGACGGATCGCTAATCCGCTGCCTATTATGTACCTCTGGTAAGCCGAATAGCAAGTGGTTTGAGAAAGGATGAGTCCGGTGGAAAATTACGGCCAAACAGCACACCTAGGGAACGTCATCGATGGATGTTGCAAAATGGAAAATCGGATTTATTCTTATGCAATTGTACGTAATCACCGGATTGTCTGCTCGGTGAAAGTCGCATTATTCTAAACAGGCGAGACGCTTTGCAGTGCGCAGATTCTCGAGAGTGTCTTGGGGAGGCCACCAACCATGCCGCGATGGATGATCTTCATTCTTGCCGGACTTGTTAGCGTCAGCACTTTGGCGCGTGCCGGGGAAGAACAACCTGTTCGGCCCAATATTATTCTCGTCTTCATTGACGATATGGGCTGGGGCGATTTTTCCTGTTTTGGGAA
>NZ_JACIYL010001020.1 GCF_014359955.1 Thermogutta sp.
GTCAAAGACGTCCGCGACTGTGACCACCCGGGCAGCGAGGGGAATCGACTTTCCCGCCAATCCGTCGGGATAGCCGGTTCCGTCAAACCGTTCGTGGTGGGATCGGGCAATTTCCGCCGCTCTGGCAAGAAAGGAGCCTGCCGCGTTCTTCCTGGGGGCTTCCTGCAAGGCCTGGTGGCCGATGATTGTGTGCTGTTTCATCACTTCGAACTCCTGCGGAGTGAGACGCCCCGGCTTGAGAAGGATGGAATCGGGGATACCGACTTTTCCGATGTCGTGCAGAGGAGCGGAGCGAAAGATTTCCTCCGCGAATCGAGAAGGGATGTCTTCTTCCGGCGCAGAACCGGCACACAATTCTTCGGCGATGATCCGAGAATACCAGCGCATCCGTTCCAGATGTTCGCCGGTTTCAGGATCGCGGGACTCGGCAAGTTTGGCAAGGGCGAAAATGGTAAGGTCGCGGACCTCGATGATTTCCTGGAAACGAATTTCTGCGAGCATTTCGAGTTCCCGGTTGATCCGCTGAATTTCCGCGTTGAGTTTCCAGACGCGTTCCACGGCTGCCCGGAGATGTTGTTGTATCCGTACCTGGGCCCTGAGTTTCAGTCGCAGGCAATCGCAACTGAGCGGCAGTTTTATGAAGTCGTCCGCTCCGGATGCGCAGAATTGCTCAGGTGATGCAACCGTATCGGGCCTACCGACGATAAGGACCTGGGTGAACGGGCCAATTGGGCCAGCTTTGATTTCACGGGCTAGAGTAAAGCATTCTTCGGTGGCGGGAAACAGGACAACGTCCGGATTGGATTGGAGTATCGTGTGGAGGTGTACCGTCTGAATCGGTTGAACCACAACCTCGAATTCGTCTTCGAGACCCTTAATCTGATCTGAAAGCTCGTCGCCTGCGTCGCTCACCACAAAAATTTTGTACCTGGAAGAAAAAAACCTTCCGTCGACTTCCCAGGGACTGTCGGCCATTGTCGTCACCTCACAAAGCCAGAGCTTTGAACCTGCGGAATCCAGTCAAAGGGGCGACCGCCCCGGCGTCAGCTACTTGTCAGCTTTTCGTACTAGCGGATGCCATAAACTTCGCGCCGCGATTGGTCGGGCATCCAGACCGATTTGCTCCTTTTCAGAGAAATTGTCAGGTTGGACACCAGCTTGCTTCGATCTTTGTTCGGTTGTTAGCTCGATTTCCTCAAGGGACCAACTGGCCACGCAATGCGTCCTCCACTTTGTGCGATGCATGGCGGGAAGCTGCCCGGCACGCTCTCTTCCCACGACAACCTGCAACACAAAAAAACGTAACATCCTGGCGATTGAGGAG
>NZ_JACIYL010001021.1 GCF_014359955.1 Thermogutta sp.
AACGCTGCCCCGCCAAGAAATGCGTGGCCTTGATTCATTACGAAATCGATCCCGAAAAGTGTGTGGGATGTACCGCATGTGCCAGAAATTGTCCGGTGGAGTGCATATCTGGCGAGCGTCGCAAGCCGCACGTGATCGATCAGGCGCGGTGCATCAAGTGCGGACGCTGCTTCCAGGTTTGCCGCTTTGATGCGGTACTCCGCCTGTAACGGTTGAACGGTGGGTCGTTTCGGAGGAGCGGGACGACACCTGATCCATCCAGTGATTCGTTAAACAGACATTCAAACTTTCAGCCCGGTGCAGGATCGCAAAGCATATGATGGCCAAGCGTCCCAAACAAATCTCGGTGACAATCGACGACACGCCGGTCAAGGTGCCGGAAGGCACAACTGTGATGCAGGCTGCGGAAAAAATCGGTATTCGCATCCCGCGGCTGTGCTATCACCCGGATCTGAGCCTTGCCGGAGCGTGTCGGGTCTGCGTTGTGGAGGTCGAAGGTCTTCCGGGCTACGTCGCTTCATGCAGCCTTCCGGTTTGGGATGGGATGGTCATCCGCACCAATTCGCCGGAAATCAGGCAGGCCCGGCGCGACATTGTCGAACTGATTCTGGACAATCATCCGATGGATTGCCAGACCTGCGAGCGCGACGGAAACTGCGAACTTCAAAATCTGGCGTATTCCCTGGGCGTTCGTGAAAGACTGTTCGCGGGACGTCGCAAAGAATTTCCCATTGATGATTCCAGTGCGGCGGTTGTCCGTAACCCCAACAAGTGCATTCTGTGTGGGCGGTGCATTCGTGTATGCGCGGAAATCCAGGGCGTCTATAACCTCAGTCAGCATGGTCGCGGTTTTACCACGGTGGTGGGGCCAGCCCATCTGGCCAACATGGACGACTCGGTTTGCATCCAGTGCGGCCAGTGCATCAATGTCTGCCCTACAGCAGCATTCCTGGAGAAATCGAGCACCGAGATTGTCTGGGAAGCTTTGGCCAATCCGGACCTCCATGTCGTCGTGCAGACGGCTCCGTCCATCCGAGCCGCGATCGGTGAGGGCTTCGGCTATCCTCCCGGGACACCCTGTACGGGGAAGATGATCACGGCCCTTCGGCTCCTCGGCTTCGATGCCGTGTTTGATACCGACCTGGGGGCTGATCTCACCATTGTGGAGGAAGCGCACGAGTTCCTCACGCGGTTGGAATCGGGCGGTCCGCTTCCCATGATCACCTCATGCTCGCCGGGGTGGATCAATTTCCTTGAGAAGTTTTATCCGGAGTTAATCCCCCATGCGTCGAGCTGTAAGTCCCCAATGAGCATGCTTTCGAC
>NZ_JACIYL010001022.1 GCF_014359955.1 Thermogutta sp.
ACGACGCTCCATGCGAACACCGCGCGCGAGGTGATCGAACGGTTGGAGGTGCTCATCCTCATGGCGGCCGATTTGCCGATTTACTCCATTCACCGGCAGATTGCCTCGGCGATCGATCTGATCGTCCATATTTCGCGGTTACCGGGCGGAAGGAGGGTGATCACGGAAATCACCGAGGTCGTGGGGGTCGATCCCGAGACGAAAAGCGTCATCATGCACGACATCTTCAACTTCCGGAATGGCCAGTCTCTGGAGCCGACCGGCTATCTTCCCACGTTTATCGACTCACTGGTGGAAAAGAACCTGCTGGACCTCAACTTCCTCTACGGGGAAGGCTATCAAGCCGTGCAGGCTGCCCCTGGGGGAACGGGCCCTCAGCACGAAGCCATCGGCGAGGACCGGAGGATTCGGGTATGACGGGAAACCAGGATTTACTCCTGCTGGGCTGCCTGTGCTCAGGAATCGCGGCCGCTATCCTGGTGTACAGCGCTCGTGATTGGCTTGCCCAGGCATTCGCCTGGATGGAGGCCGACGTCACCGATAAGCTGCGGCGCTTGCGGGTGAGGACCACACGGGTCAGATTCTGGCTCATTCTCTGGCTGGTCGGTATTGCCGTGGCTTTTTTCGGCTTCTGGCTGGTGGTGGACAGCCTTATCTTCGCGGTTTTGACGGCCGTATTACTTCTAGCCGCGCCGTGGTATCTTCTGCGGCGCATGGCCGAGTACTATCGGCGGAAGATCGAGGATCAACTGGCCGATGCCATGGTGACCCTTGCCAACGCGGTGCGAGCAGGTTTGTCGCTGGCCCAGTCGTTGGAGATTCTGGCGGCCCAGTGTCCACGGCCTATCAACGCGGAGTTCCGGCAGATTGTGGCGGAATACAACCTCGGCAAGCCCCTCGATCGGACGCTCATCGAAGCGAAACAACGGCTGAAGAGCGAGAACTTCGCGCTGTTCGCAGCGGCCCTGCTGGCCAGTCACGAACACGGCGGGCGACTAAACGAAACGGTGGAACGAATTGCAGGATCTGTCCTGGAACTTCAGCGGCTGGAGCGTAAAGTTCTTTCGGAAACCGCCCAGGCCCGCAAATCGGCGGTTTACATGGCTATCGCCCCGGTGATCTTTCTCATTGGTTTTTACATCATGGATCCCGCCAACACGATGCTGTTGTTCACGCAGCCGTTGGGACACCTCCTGCTGGGGATGGCCGTCATGCTGGATGTGATCGCGTATCTCTGGGCCCGTGCGTTACTAAGGCCTGATATCTAATAACGAAATGCCGAAAAAAGAGCGCATGCGCCGTGACCGTGAGCAA
>NZ_JACIYL010001023.1 GCF_014359955.1 Thermogutta sp.
TCGCCGATCCCCGACAATGGCGGCGTCTGGAAACCCGCCTGTTGGTCCGCAGTCCGGAGGGGTGGCAGGGATACACCTATGTCTGGAACGATGCTCAAACAGATGCCGAGCTTTTAGACGGCGCAAAGACCGTGCAGGTTTCGGCGGCGACTCCAACAGGTCGGGACACATTATCGTGGTATTTTCCAAGTCGCTCGGACTGCATGGCCTGCCATACTCCCGCCGCGGGATTCGTGCTGGGTCTGAACACCCGACAACTCAATCGACCCGTCATTCGGGATTCAATTTCTCCGATCAGTGTGACCAACGCGAACGCGCGCGTTTCTAACGAAGCCGATCATGGGGAACCGGAAATGCGATCGGAAAGCGGAGAGCGCCTTAACCAGATCGCCCTGTGGCGTGCGCTGGGCGTTTTCGCCAATCCGCCCCAAGGTTCGCCGGAGCAGTGGGAGGCCTATCCCGACTGGTTCACGGCTTCCAGGGCCACAGCTGGGCAGCGTCAGGAGCTTGTTCGCGCGTACCTCGACGCCAACTGTGCCATGTGCCACGTTCCCAATGGCATCGTCAATCGTCCCGATTTCCGCTACCACACACCGCTGGAAAAAGCGCAGCTAATCGGCGTGAATCCTGGGCAGGGTCAGGTGGGACCGCAGGGAAGCAAAATCGTTCGTCCGGGCAGCCCCGAAGCCAGCGAACTGTGGCACCGCCTCCGTCTCCGGGGCCCGCGTCAAATGCCGCCGCTGGCCAGCAATCGGGCGGATGAGCGTGCGGTGTCCCTCGTCGAGCAGTGGATCAGGGACCTGCAAGACACCTGGCAGGCTCCCACAGCAGGTCCCTCGCGACGCCGCTGATGTTTTTTTCCACTCAATATTGATTTATATTCGTTCCCTATAACAATTGACGATCGAATAACTAGCATAGAAAGCACCGCAGCATTATTCGGATCTTCGATAAAAGATCTGCCACTATTTATCGTTTGCCGCGGATGCATACCGTCACCTTCGCCTGACTGGTGGCGATCACCCGGTGAATGACTATTTCCGTCGCGCCGTTCATCCTGCCTGGGTAACAGGGGACTGTTTCGCGGAGCAACCGAAGGTGCCGCACGATCGTTTCATTACTCACGGCGCCACGGTCCTGGAGAGGAGATGCACCGTGGGGTGAGCGGGCAGGATCGGGATTCTCCGGCAAATTTCGGAGAAATTCGAAGCCTTTCGCGGCCACTGATTTGTTGTTGGTATTGATATTGCATCCCACCAGGCCGCCCTGTGCCGGCGGCCGAGCGCGATTGAGCCAGATCGTCTTGCTCG
>NZ_JACIYL010001024.1 GCF_014359955.1 Thermogutta sp.
TCTGGGTCGTACGGTCGAATGACGAGTTGTTGCGGTTCGGGCGCTCCCACAGCCGCCAACTGTTTCAGTGGCACGGAAGTCCCGTAGGCTTCCACTTTGATCGATTCGACAAGCCCGGGATTCGCGCGGCCTGTGCGGATGCCCGCCAGGTTCTCCTTGAGGACGGAGATTGCTTTCTCCATCTTTTCTTCGACGGTCAGAAGGATTTCATCTTCCGTCATGCAGCACACCCTTTCCTTGAGCGTCGTCCAGCAACGCGGACCAGGTCGCCGCCGGACCCCAGAACACGGCTTTTTCGATGATTGTAGCGGGCTGTCGGGCACTTCACCAGTTGACCCAACATGCCCCCTGTCATGTGGGAGTGGCGGAGAGTTCCGATTCGCGAACGGGGGTTTCCGTCTCGGTGATGAGGGTGCCGACCCGTTCGCCTCGCACAGCCCGTTCGATATTGCCCGGGCGTCGGAAGTTGAAAACGACGATGGGAAGACGATGTTCGGCGCACTTGGTGATGGCTTCGGGGTCCATCACACGCAGGTTCTGCCGCAGCACGTCGCGGTAGCTGATCTGACTGTAGAGAATGGCATGGGGATTCTTGGCAGGATCGTCGCTGAAGACTCCGTCGACTTTGGTGGCCTTCATGAGAATATCGGCCCCGATTTCCAGGGCGGCCTGGGCTGCTGCTGTGTCGGTCGTCACAAAGGGGCGACCGGTACCGCCGGTGAGAATGACGATCCGGCCTTTTTCGAGATGTTGCTGGATGCGGCGGTGAATATGGGGCTCGGCCACTCCCTCCATCGGCACGGCAGAGACGAGCCGGGTCTCCACGCCCAGCGATTCGAGCGCGTCCTGGAAAGCAAGTCCGTTGATGACCGTGGCAAGCATGCCCATGTAGTGGGCCGTGGCCGGTTGGATGCGGGTTGTCCCCGCTGAGAACTGGGCCCCCCGGAGGATGTTCCCACCCCCGAGGACAATCGCCAGTTGGACGCCTGATTGAGCCGCCCGATAGGTCTCCTCGGCCAGCGCCACAACGGACGCCATGTTGATCCCGCGTTCACCGCTGCGGGTAAACCCCTCTCCCGAAATTTTCAGGACAATCCGCCGATACGGTGAACCCGACTTTGCAGCTTCGGCCACAGCTCACTCCTTTCCCACCTCCCAGTACCAGTAGCGGACAAGTTTCAGGCCGGCCTCTTCCGCCACTTTGCCCACGGTCTTCTTGGGATCTTTGACGAACGGCTGATCCACCAGGCAGTGCTGAGAGTAAAAGTCTTTCAGACGGCCTTCCACGATCTTGGGGATCAGGTTTTCC
>NZ_JACIYL010001025.1 GCF_014359955.1 Thermogutta sp.
TTTACAGACCTACCGGCGGGGATTTCCAAATGGACTTGCGAGGGCCGTCGCTATGAGGCCTGGTGGCACAGTGCCGAGGAAGTGGCAGCGGAACTTGACGCTCGCCTTCCGGAACTCGAAACAGCTACCCGGCTTTACGCGGATTCTGTTTACGAGACGAATCTTCCCTACTGGTTTCTCGACCGGATCGCCTCACAGGTCGCAATTCTGCGAAGTCCGACCGTTTTCTGGTGTCGCGACGGATACTTTGGCGGATGGGAAGGATGCAATATTGAAGCAGGGTGCTGCCCGGGCAACTGCAATCATGTGTGGCACTATGCTCAGGCTCACGCGAGACTGTTTCCAGAGCTTGGTCGGTTGATGCGGGAACAGGAATTTCGTTTCCAGAAGGAAGACGGTGCTATTCCTCACCGTCAGCCCGACCAGTTCCCAGCGTTTGACGGCCAGTGCGGCGCCGTTCTCAATTCCTATCGCGAGCACCTGCTTTCTCGTGACGAAACGTGGCTGGCGAAAAACTGGCCGTTTATCAAGAAAGCGATGGACTACATCATACAGCGCTGGGATTCCGACGAGGACGGCGTTCCCAGCGGACCGCAGTGGAACACACTTGATGGAGAACTGGGGGGTGCTTCTTCGTGGTTGGGCAGTCTCTATCTGGCGGCTCTTGCGGCCGCGGAAAAAATGGCTCAACTGCAAGGAGAAAATGACGTTGCGGCACGGTACCATCGCATCCGCTTGTCCGGCCAGACCAAACAAGACACGATGCTTTTCAATGGGCAGTACTACATACAGATCCCCGAGTCGACACCTTATGAGGATTACGGCGAGGGTTGCGCCATTGATCAGGTCCTGGGTCAGTGGTGGGCCCATCAAGTGGATCTGGGCTGGGTGTATCCCCCTGACCATGTGCGGACCGCGCTCGCCAGCCTGTTCCGCTACAATTTTCGTGGGTTTATGAAAGGATTGCCGCAGAAACCAAGGAAATTTGTGGCTGATGAAGACGCCGGCATGCAGATGTTCACATGGCCCCCGGGGACCCACCCTCCGGCAAAGGTTATCCGCTATGCAAGCGAAGTGATGACCGGCTTTGAATACGCTGCGGCGGCAGCGATGATTCAGGCTGGATTGGTACGGGAAGGTTTCACCGTGGTGCGGGCAATCGCCCTCCGCTATGATGGCCGAAAAAGAGTTGGATTGACGCCGGGGAATTTCACAAGTTGGGGCTACTCCGGTAATCCATTTGGCGACGACGAATGCGGCAAGTTTTACGCCCGGGCGATGAGTTCCTGGTCGTTGCTCCTG
>NZ_JACIYL010001026.1 GCF_014359955.1 Thermogutta sp.
GGCGAATGATGAAGATGGAGCCGCCCACCATTTACCTGCCGGAGCAGGCTGTTCCCCTGGTGGAAAAACTCCTCCACGTCGTCGGGCGGCTGGATCGGGGCCGTCTCCCCTGCCAGCTTGTTCCCGCAGCGCCGGGCCAGGAATTCGAGCTTTCCCGGGAACTCGTTGTCACGACGGTTCCCACCCAGCACACCGTGCCGTCCCTGGGATTTATCGTCTGGGAGCGCCGAAAAAAACTGAAACCCGAGTATCACGGCCTGCCCGGCGAAAAGATCCGCGATCTGCGTCTCAGCGGCGTGGAGGTCACCAACGAAATCCGCCTTCCCCGAGTCGCCTACCTCGGCGACACACGCGTGGATGTCCTGGACGAGTATCCCGACCTGTACCGGGTGGAGGTGCTCATCATGGAGGTAACCTTTCTGTCACCCCACCACCGCGGGGAAAAAATTCGGAAATTTGGCCATGTGCATATCGACGACCTCGTGGCGCGGCGAGATCGGTTTCAGAACGAGCTGATCATCGCCTCCCATTTCAGTATCCGCTACACGCCACGATTGATCGAGAAGCTTGCTCGGAAGGCCATTCCGGATATGCTGGGCGGGCGACTCCTGTTATGGCTGTAAGTTCCGCTGCCATGCAGTGGGCCGTTTCGTGTTTTGTGTCGGGGTAGCTGACCCAGCCTTTTTTTGGGAAGAATCTGTCGGAATCTAAAGCCATCGCTTCGGTGAGGCCAATTCACGAATTGCGCCTACCGTGCCATCAGCGGCATGCAGACCTGATAAGCACGTCCCTCCGAAAATTTTTTCGGAGGGGCACGCTCGTCGTGCCCGGTGCGAGGGAATGGCTCGTCGAACGTTGCCCGGCGGACCCGACGAGCGGGTCCCTCCGACGTCGGAGGGGCAATGCGTGAATTGTCCGACCGCACATCGGGAATTTGGCACGGCCCGAAATGCGGATGAATCAGCCCGCTCACCCGGGGGCGACACGGCAGACGGTTCCCCCGGGCGGGAAACGGCGGCCACCAGCCGCTCTCAACAACCATCGGGCAGAAGAAGATCTCTCTCGGCAGGAATCCCCAGCGGGTATAATGAGCCGATATGCCACACACCGACCCTCGGTTCCCAGGCCGTTGGGTGGCCAGACATTCCGGCATGAAGCAAAACCACTACTACGAGGGGGATAATGAGTCAAAAAAGCAAAATTCTCATAGCGGACGACCACCCCACGAATGTAGAGCTTTTGGAAGCCTATCTTTCGCAGTGCGACTGTGAGATTTACGTCGCCAGTGATGGATTGCA
>NZ_JACIYL010001027.1 GCF_014359955.1 Thermogutta sp.
CTGGCTCCACGGCCCAGTGGTTCGTGGGCAGCGGCTGCGCCCGATCGAGCCACTGGCAGAAGCTGCGTACCACTTCTTCCCTCGGCCGCTTGAGACACACGATGCGGATCGCCGGTTCCAGCGCAATGGCGTCTTCCGCGTACGGCAGATAGAACGAGGCTACGTCGCCCACGATGGTCGCCTGCCGCGTGCGGCGCCAGCGGGCAAACCGCTCTCGAATGACACGGTCGCCCGCTTGCCGATCCCAGGGCAAGAGCGGCGGGTCCTCATGTGAAACCATTACGCCTGGCTGCCGGCTCAGCAACTGGGCCAGCGATAACGTCCCGCACCGTCCACTCCCTATGCCCAAGACGATCGCTTGCTGCATGACTGCGTTGGCCCTATGGGTAAAATGCAGTTTTCAAAAAGCCACAATGGCTGCCGTTGCCTGACCCACTTCCGGAGCCAGTCCCGCAACTACTACTACAGCGCAGATTTACCTAGACGCCACAAGACACCCACCACATGTTGTGTTGACATGAGTGATGTGGCCGCAAGATGCTGTGCCGCTCCCATAATCCTGCGCTGTGGTAATAACGCAGCACGGATTTTGCCCCGTTGTCTGCTGAAATTTTGCCGACCTCATGACTCTTCGAGAAGTAGCTGACGCGATCTGGCGTCGAACTTGTCAATGTTGGCCTTGGTGTAGATCGTCAACGTAAGCTCGTGCCTGTATTCGGAATCGTTTATGTGAATGTGTTCCGCAACTGCGTCATCGGTGATCGCCAACAGTTGATCAAGGGCTGAGCGAACCTGAATAGCTTCTTCGCGTGTCAGGTACACTATGACGTTTCGCAATGGCTGCTGGGTCGTGATATCTAGCATTCTCATTGTTTCACCTCGGCGGAACATCTTTTGGCCAAATTCGCATACCCCGCCACACTCCGTCGATACACTCTTCCACGTGAACGTGCGGGTTTTCATGGGGATAGGGCCTGTGCAAGTCAAATCGCAGCCTTCGTAGTCCGTCCTCTGACAAGAAAATACGGTCACCCGCATCATTCACAATCATGCGGTAATTTTCTCCAAGGAAGCGCACAGCCGCCTCCTTCGCTTGCGTTAAACGCTTCGCCTTTGCCGCTTTCGCGGCCCAGGCTCCTGCGGCAAATTCTACCCCCGTGGCCCCAAAGAATTTACTCCAGCCGTGGGTGTCTGTCCAACTGCCCGGTTGACCAGCCTCGTGGGTAATCAATCCCCGGCTCCAGTCCGGGGAAGGAATGTAGGGAACCCGAATAGGGTCCTCCGGGTTGAGAAT
>NZ_JACIYL010001028.1 GCF_014359955.1 Thermogutta sp.
CTGTGATTGCATGAGACGGGGTGCCTCAACGCTGTCCCGCAAATCCTCCAGTATCGCCTGGACACCCCGAGATTGGAAATACGTGTGCCACTGATGAGTATGGCCGACTTCGCCCGTCACGTCGATGATCCGCAAGACCGAGGAGGCATCGGACGTTACACACGGGACTATCCATCCAATGGCGTTGGGACCATGGCATGTCCACAGGTGTCTGTACCATTTGAGTGCCGGATCCAGGGTATTGACGGTCATTTCAATTCTGAACGGCCGTTGGGATTGCTTGCCTGCCTGGATAGCCTCGTTCAACTCGGAGGCATCGGCGGCCGGCGCGATGAGAAGGAGTTCGACCCGTTGGGCGGTCTGGACCCACGGTTCGCCGTCGCCGCTCGGAATCTGGGAACTTCCGTCGCTTACGGCTTGAACGCTCTGGGCGAACGCTCTGAGCAAGGTTTTGGCACCGAAACTATACCCGACAAGGACGACGCGCCCTTTTGGTTGAAGCCGGTCGAGCCATGCTGTCAGCAAGGTCCCTTCCTGCACACTCCGCATGGCCTTGAGTCGACTGTCTCGGGCGATGCCCCGCACCGTGGGTTGTGATGGCCATGACCACAGAATCATCGGGCCATCAATGTCTTTGGCGATTTTGTAGAATCCCCACATGAACCGCAGGGCATCGCTGGACAACATCCGATTCCCGTGAACCACGATCCACAGGGCTTCGGTGCTGGCAACCGCCTCGTGCAACGCAGCTTCCTCTGCGGATGTGGTGTGTCCCTGTGTATCCACCAGGAAAAACTGGAGGTGCGAAACCGCGCTCGCTGGATCCTGGATCTGGGACCAGGAAACCGATCGAGAACTGACCACCCAGAATGCGGGGCGATTCTGGGAGGTTGCCCGCTCGGACGAAAGGGCCTCCGAATTACACGAAGCGGCCGTCGTTTCGACGGCGGTATCTGCAGCGACGATTTTTTGATGTGGTGCTGCTGAGATGACACCGGTCAGAGCCACCGCTGCCAGAACGCCTGCCCACCAAATTATCCACTTGGAACAAACCGTCATCATTGGCGAAAGCCCTCCCAACTGTTCGCAGCCGTTCAAGTTGCACAGTCACTCCAGGTGAAGGCTTCCTGCCTGCTGGTACTTCCCGAAAAACGCGACCCTCCTCCAAAAGGTAGTTCTGGTTCCAGGGAGATGTATGAGAGGATTTATCCCCTCGTACTCCCCGCCGTTGAGTTGGCCAGGGCGCGGTGTCCTGCCATGCAAACCGCCATCAAGCTGGCCGTTGCAGTT
>NZ_JACIYL010001029.1 GCF_014359955.1 Thermogutta sp.
GACCACGGCCACAATGTCGCCGGCGGTCGCCCCCTCGATCTCTTCCCGCTTGTCGGCGTGCATTCGTACGATGCGACCGAATCTCTCTCGCTTGCCAGTCCGCTGATTGTAGTAGTATCCCCCCTTGATCAGTGTGCCCTGGTAAACGCGGAGAAACGTGAGCGCCCCGAACGGATCCTCCACCAGCTTGAAGGCCATGGCGACGGCTGGGGCGGCAGGATCCGCGGAAAGCAGCATGCTTGGGGTTTCCTCTCCCGGCGGGATGGCGCGGACCTCCACTTCCGGCGGTGACGGTAACAGGCGGACAACGGCATCCAGAAGGGGTTGCACGCCCTTATTTTTGAAAGCAGAACCGAGAAAGACCGGGGTCATTTGCAGGCTGCAGGTGGCCGCCTTGGCCACTTGCCAGATGAGGTCCTGCGGGGGTTCTTCTTCCGCCAGCAGAATTTCCAGAAGCTCGTCGCTGTACATGGCGAGCGATTCGAGCATATGCTGTCGGGCCTGCCGCGCAGATTCCAGCAGTTCCGCGGGAATCGGCTCCCGGCGCACCTGTTCACCATGGGCGCCGTCGAAATACACGGCCTCCATGGTCACCAGGTCAATAACTCCGCGGAAATCTGATTCCCGACCGATGGGCAGTTGCATGAGGACCGCATCGCAGTCCAGGCGGTCCTTCATTTGCTGAACCACGCGGAACGGATCCGCTCCCACGCGATCCATCTTGTTGATAAACGCCAGCCGGGGGACGTGGTAGCGCCGCATCTGCCGGTCGATGGTGAGCGACTGGGCCTGGACACCACCCACCGCGCAAAGCACCAGAATCGCCCCGTCCAGCACCCGCAGGCTTCGTTCTACCTCGATCGTGAAATCGACGTGGCCGGGGGTGTCGATGAGGTTGATGACGGCCTCTCCCCAGCGGACGGTGGTCGCCGCACTGGTGATGGTGATCCCGCGTTCGCGCTCCAGCTCCATGTAGTCCATGGTGGCGCCGGGACCATCCCCGTGGACCTCGCCAAGTCGATGGATCCGACCCGTGTAATAGAGGATCCGCTCGCTGAGCGTGGTCTTTCCCGAATCGATATGGGCGGAAATACCGATGTTGCGAATGTTTTTCAGGGGTTCAGCGTTGGGCATAGGCCGTCCAAATTGGGATTGTTACTGACAAAAACTGCTTTTTTGGCTATCGAACGATCCTTGTGAAATTTTGACAAAAATCCCCTCTCGCTAGTCATCGTGGCGTCAAGCTCGACAAGCGACCCGAAAGGTTGAACGGGATGGTTGGCGAAACG
>NZ_JACIYL010000103.1 GCF_014359955.1 Thermogutta sp.
GATTAACTTTCTTCTCAAGTGCGTGATCGGAATCCTCTTCATGATGGCCCTTCGCTGGACACTTCCCCGACTGAGAATCGACCAAATATTGAGTATGTGCTGGAAATATTGCTTTCCACTGACGGCACTCTGCTTAATCGGAGTGACGATTTGGATGCTCGCGTTTCCAGATGGAGTCCTTGGCATTGGGCATCCTAAAACGGAAACGACCGACTTTATTGTTCACGTTGTAAAAAGCATGGCAGAACATTAGTCAGTTGCTTGTTATGGACGCGACCGCTATTTTCTTCTGGTTATTGGCTGCCCTGGCTGTGGCGGGCGCTCTGCTGGTGGTCATCACGCCGCACATTGTGCACGCGGCGGTGGGGCTCATTCTGGCACTGAGCGCCGTCGCCGGACTGTTTTTTCTGGCCGGTGCAGAGTTCCTTGGCGCCATGCAAATCATGATCTATGTCGGCGGGACGGTTGTGCTGCTGGCATTCGGCGTAATGCTCACGGCTCGGCTGACCTTCGTACGCATGCGGACGACCGCCGATCAGTGGGTCATCGCCGTTCTTCTGGCAGCGCCCCTCGCCATCATTCTGCTGCAGTCTGCGTGGGCTTACGGGCATTTACGATCGGCCCAGGTGTCATCGGAGACAAGATCGATGGAGGCCGAAGCTGTCTCGGCGACGGATCTCGGCCTTGCGTTAGTGGGGGTCCGCCCGCAGGTCGATGGAGCAAGTGGATTAGACCCCCGGAGTGCGTCAAACCGTGCGACCATGGACGGCTATATTCTGCCCTTCGAGTTGGTGTCCGTCCACCTGCTGGTGGTGATGATAGGGGCGGCCTACCTTGCCAGACGGCGAACGGAATAAATAGGTTGTTCAGTACGGACAGCATCCCGCAGCCTCGGGACACAATACGAGCAGTCAAGTCGGTTTCTAATATGAAAGTTAGTATGAGAGATTGAACAGTCACGGGCATACACACGCAATCATCGGGAGACGATAGAAACAATGATTCTGGCCGGTATACTGAGCCCCATTACAGTGACTCATTATTTAGTAGTGGGCATCATCCTGTTTGTCTGCGGAATCGTGTGCCTCGTTGTCAAGCGGAATATCATCGCAATGTTGATTGGTGTGGAGCTCATTTTAAACGGAGCCAATATCAATCTGGTGGCGTTTTCCAGCCCGCAACTTTTTGCCTCGGGAACGGCGCCCCTACTGCTGGATGGTCAGGTCTTTGCCCTGTTTGTCATGATCCTGGCTGCAGCGGAGGCCGCTGTAGCCCTGGCCATTGCCCTTCAGTTTTATTCGCGGTTCGGAACAGTTGACGTTGACCAAGGTGGTCAGTTGAACGGCTGACATACTTTGATTGGCGGAGTGCTGAACACTTTATGGAAGCGATTTTACCACAGCTCCTGCTGGCTGCCTGGCTCTTGCCGTTGCTGTCGTTCGTTGTCATTCTCCTGGCCGGAGCACGGATGGGAGAAGGTGGACGCGGTGCCGGTTATCTGGCGACCCTTGCCGTTGGAGTTTCCTGTGTTCTTTCGATCATTGCGCTGGTGTGGTGGTTGGGACATCATCCGCTCGGGGGGCACGGCGGGCACTCAGAAGTTCTGACGGGAGACTGGTACACCCTGGCCCAGTTCGAATCCCTCCGCTTCAGTGTGGGCTACTATGTGGATTCGCTGACGCTGGGCATGTTCGTCATGGTCACGTTTATCGCTTTTTGGATCCATGTCTATTCTTTCGGATACATGCATGAAGAACTCCATGACGTTCACGATCCGTTCGTTACAGGTGCCGACGGCCGGAATCTGGTCAGGCCCGGGCGGTTCCATCGTTTCTATCAGTATTTATCCCTATTCTGTTTCAGTATGCTGGGCCTGGTCGTCGCGAACAATTTATTTATGGTTTTTGCCTTCTGGGAATTGGTCGGCATCTGCTCCTATTTTCTCATAGGGTTTTACGTGGAACGGCCCTCAGCGACGCTGGCCAGTAATAAAGCCTTTATTGTGAATCGTGTGGGTGATTTTGGAATGATTATCGGGCTGGCCACCTTCCTTTTTGCGTGTGGGACGCTCCACTATGCGATGCCCGGGAATGCGTCGGAACATCACCCGGGGCTTTTTTCGATAGTGAAAGACGCGACCAATCAGTTGCAGGACAAAAATAATGCTGCATCGTCCCATGAAGGCACGCCTACCAACGTCGGCCACGAGAAGGCGGGAGGAAGTTCCGGGCTGGAAACAGCGAACAAAATTGAGAGAAACCGCGCATTGACGCCCGTTCTGTTGACGCTGGCAGGGCTTGCGCTCTTTTGCGGGTGTATCGGAAAGAGCGCCCAGTTCCCCCTCCATGTCTGGTTGCCAGACGCGATGGAGGGTCCGACGCCGGTCAGCGCGCTCATCCATGCGGCGACCATGGTGGCTGCCGGTGTGTATCTCGTCGCCCGTATTTATCCACTTTTAACTGCGGATGCCCTGCTGGTGGTCGCGCTCGTGGGAACGATCACGCTTTTTCTGGCGGCGACGATGGCGGTGGTGGCGACTGATATCAAGCGAGTGCTGGCTTATTCCACGATCAGTCAGTTGGGATACATGATGCTGGGGCTGGGAGTCGGTGGCTGGGTGGCAGGACTTTTCCACCTTTTCACCCATGCGTTTTTCAAGGCTCTTTTGTTCCTCGGCTCAGGGTCGGTCATCCACGCCTGCGGAACGAATGAGATGCCTGCGATGGGGGGCTTGTGGCGCAAGATGCCCTGGACGGCCGCAACGATGCTGGTTGGGTGTCTGGCCATTTCCGGGGCAGGAATTCCCCTGGTTATTGGATTAAGCGGCTATTATTCGAAGGATGCCATACTGGCGCAGACCTTTCTTTTCCACCGGATGAATCCGCTCTTCGGCTGGATGTTCTACGTGGCGTTGGGTGTGGCGGGGGTCACCGCGTTTTATATGTTCCGGCTATGGTTTCTCGTTTTCTGGGGAAAGCCGCGTGACGAACACGTGGCCCATCATGCCCATGAATCACCCAGAACTATGGTGGCGGCTCTGGTGGTGTTGGCCGTCCTCTCTGTCGTATCGGGGTGGACCGTTCCAGGAACAAGCTGGGGTATCACGTCGCTCCTGGAGCAATCCCGTGTGACACCGGCCACGGAAACAGGCACGTTGCAGAGTGCGGTGGCGCTGCGAATACCCGACGAACACGCCTCGCACGAACACACCATTCACGCCTGGGTATCCGGACTGGCGTTTCTGGCCGCCTTGATAGGTTTTGGCATTGCCGCGGTATTTTATGGAATCCGATGGTTGGATCCGGAAGACGTCCGCCAGCGATTCCGGGGCGTCTGGGAATTGCTTGCGCAGCGATGGTACATCGACCAGATTTATGACGCGGTCTTCGTCCGCAACGCGCTTCGTCTGGCGGCGGTGGCCGCGTGGATCGACCGAAACATTATCGACTGGCTCGCAGACCACGCGGCGCTTTCCGTCCGACGTCTTTCGCAATGGGATGACTGGATCGATCGTATCTTCGTGGACGGCGCGGTAAACGCCCTGGCGGCGGGCATTTACGATATGGGAATTCGTCTCAGACGGTGGCAGGCGGGAAAAATTCGCGTTTATATCATGTGGATAGTGATCGGCATTGTGGCGCTCTTTATCATTGGAACGATCTATTTGGGAATTGGCGCGAATATTTCGCGTGGATGATCGTATCCTCCAGCAAGGTATAGTCATTAGCGGCTGAAATTCAGGAACTTCAACACTGGTTTGATGGCGAATCCATAGAGGGTTGCTCATGGCGGGTTTGATCTTTCTGAGTGCGATCGTTTTTCTGCCGGCACTTGGGGCGTTGATCCTCCTGTTCTTCCCGGCCTCTGCAGAGACGGCCATCCGGCGGATCACTCTGGGAATCACGCTGGTGGTTTTTCTGATGACGCTGCGGCTGGTCTTCCCGGGAGACGGTCCGGCCGGGGAGACGCTCCTGGAAAGGAGCATCCACGATGTACGTTTCGTCGCCGGTGAACCGGGCTACCAGCACGCATTGGCGGTGCCCTGGATTCGTTCCTTCAATATTGAATATTTTCTGGGAATAGATGGGATCAGTCTTCCGCTGGTTCTGTTGACATCTTTCCTGTCCCTTCTCGCCGCTGCTGCGAGCTGGTCCGTTACAAAACATGTCAAGGCGTACAGCGTGCTCTTTCTCCTGCTGGAGACGGGAATGCTCGGCGTCTTCCTGGCACTGGACTTCTTTCTTTTCTATGTATTCTGGGAAGTCATGCTGTTGCCGATGTACTTTCTCATCGGTATCTGGGGAGGACCACGGAAGGAATATGCCGCGATCAAATTCTTTCTATTCACGCTGGTGGGAAGTGTTCTCATGCTCATCGCCCTGCTGATGCTCTATTTTGCCAGTGATGTGCGGAAACTACCGGAAGAGGCTCGGCGGCAGAGCCTGCTGTCCTCGGAGGTCATGGTGAAATCGCTTGCTCCCGGCGACAAGCCGCTTCACACCTTCAACCTGGTGGCGCTGGCAAAGCTCGGACAGATGCCGGATTCCCCATTTAATGAACCGGCATGGTTGGGAAAATCGATCGCGTGGTGGGCGTTTTTACTGTTGCTGGTCGGATTTCTCATCAAGGTGCCCTCGGTACCCGTTCATACGTGGCTTCCCGATGCACACGTAGAGGCACCCACGCCGATTTCGATGATCCTGGCGGGGATCCTCCTGAAAATGGGCGGTTATGGCATCATTCGCATCTGTTACCCGATTTGCCCCCAGGGCGCTTACGAGCTGGCCTGGTTTGTGTGTGGGCTGGGGGTGGTGAGTATGGTCTACGGCGCCCTGGCGGCCATGGCACAGCAGGACTTCAAACGCCTTGTGGCGTACAGTTCCGTCAGCCACATGGGCTATGTGGTGCTGGGCCTTGGTGCCTGGAGTCTCGTTCCCGGGGTGTGGGACACACAGTACTGGAAAATGGGGATGAACGGGGCGATGTTCCAGATGATTGCGCATGGGATTTCGTCCGCGGGCATGTTCTTTATGGTCGGCGTGTTGTACGACCGAGTTCATCATCGCGACCTCGACAAGTTCGGGGGTATTTTCGGAAAAATGCCCGCCTACACGGCCCTGGCGATCGTGATTTTCTTTGCAGCGCTGGGACTACCGGGTCTTTGTGGATTTATTGGCGAAGTGTTGGTCATATTCGCGGCATTCAGCTATAGTCGCGTGCTTGCCATTATTGGGGCGTCGGTGGTTATTCTAACAGCCGGATATATTCTGTGGACGGTGCGTCGAGTGTATCTCGGTGCAGAGTACCGTGGACCGCACGCCGAGGCGCTGACGCCTTTGACACTGCGGGAGTTCACGGTGGGGGCGACTCTGGCTGTAGCCGCTGTGGTTTTCGGGGTGTTCCCACAGACGGTGTTTCACTACATGGCCCCCAGTGTGAATCGCACCGTTGACGAGATGGCTCAGTGGATGAAAGCGGTGTCCGTCAATGTGGTGGAATCAGCCGCAGAAGAAACTCCTGAAAAAGTTAGACATGAATCGACGGTCGTTCTTGACAATCTGAGCAGCGAGGTCCTGGAGGCTGGTTCGCAGCGGTGAGTAAAAAGGCATCGATGAAATAGTCGCTGAAAAAAGATGAATGAGCTTCTTGAATTGATCACCCAGATTGAACAGAATCTCGCCGTATCGGTACGGCTGTGGATTCCCGAAATATGCCTGGTGGTGACGGCGATCGCTCTTTTGCTGCAGAGGATGGTGTTTCCCGCCTGGCGGCGTGGGGCATCCTTCATCATGTTCGTGGGATCCGTCGCCGCGCTTGCGGTGCTGATCTGGCAGGTGGCGGGCCAGTCTAACGCTGCCGGTTCCGTGGGAGCGTTTCTGGACGTGCTGAGATTGGACCAACTGGCGGCGTTCCTTCGCGGACTGATCCTTCTTTTTGCTGTCTTATTCAGCGTTCTGACCTGGCTGACCCACTGGCCGCGCATTGAAGATAGAGGCGAGTTCTATGTACTGTTCCTGGGGTCGGTCATTGGCATGTGCACGATGGTTGCCGCCGAGAATCTCCTTTTGGTATTTCTCGGCATGGAAATGGCCAGTTTACCCTCCTACATTCTGGCTGGTTTTGAAAAGCGAGAACGGCGCGCCGGTGAAGCGGCCATGAAGTTCGCCGTGTTTGGCGCTGCCATGGCTGGGGTGATGCTGTATGGCCTGAGCCTTTTAGGGGGATCGCTGGGATCGCTCGATTTGCCGACCATGAGGGCGAATTTGACTGCCTTGGCGAGTCACCGTGACTTGCATGGGCATGGGTTGAGCCTGATTCTTGGGACCCTCATGGTAGTGGCCGGGATTGGCTTCAAACTTTCTGCCGTGCCCTTTCACTTCTGGTTGCCGGATGTATTTGAAGGGGCGGCTGCGGAAGTCGGCGTTTTTCTCTCGGTGATCTCAAAGGCTGCGGCTCTGGGGCTGCTCACACGGTTGTGTCTGACACTCCTGGGGACCGACCAGGCATCAGCCGCAGGGTTGCCGGGGCCCCTCATTCCGTTTGTTGTGGGAACACTCTCACTCCTGGCCGCCGTCACCTGCACTTATGGAAATTTGGCAGCCTACGGACAAACCAATTTCAAACGCCTCCTGGGGTATTCCACCATCGCGCATGCAGGTTATCTCGTGATGCCGGTGGCGGCTGCGGTGGCGGCGTTACCTGTCAGCCAGGAAACAGCCCGCTGGGCCGTCGCTTCGATGTTGTTTTATTTGGTTGTGTACATGTTCATGAATATTGTGGCGTTTGCAGGTGCGGCGTTCCTGTCACGCGGAGCCCCTGGAGAAAAGATTGAGAACTATTCCGGCTTGGTGCGGACAGCGCCCGGGTTTGTTATCTGTCTTGCGATCACTTTGTTCAGCCTGGTGGGATTGCCGCCGCTGGGTGGGTTCGCAGGAAAATTTGCCATCTTCGCCAGCTTGGCTTCCGCACAACTCTGGGCGCTACTCGTGGTGGCCGCGGTGAATACCGTTTTCAGCCTCTTTTATTACGTGCGTGTGGTGAAAGTCATGGTCCTGGATCCGGCAGCCCAGTCCCTGAGTTTTTCCCTGCCGCTGTCGTCCCCTCAGGGGATGTTCCTGGTACTGACAACGGCGCCAGTGGTGCTGCTGGGAATCCTATGGCAGCCGGTGTTTGATCTGGTATGTCGGGCGGCCGGTTGTCAGTAAAACGGCGGCATAGACAGGTTTAGTGTTTCACATCCAGTGACGATATACGACACGGTTATAGATGAAACGATATATCGCCAGGTGGCAAATAGGGCGAAGGCTGTCGTGAAAGGCTTCCGGGTTTACGGATGGCGAGGGTTGATCATCACAAATCAAACACAGCGCTGGCAATGACCGACGACGCAACTGGTAACAGAGTACCTCTCACGAACGCTTTGACACACCTGATGCGGCGACTGGGACGGTCGCTGGCGGTTTATGCGATGCAGGCCCGGCCCTGGGTCCCGTACCGACGGGAAGAGCTCTGGGAACTGCTGGAGGAAATCGCTTCTCAGCACCGAGAATGGGCGGAGTTGCTGGCAGAGCAAATCACAGCCGGGGGCCGAATGATCGAACTGGGGCCTTTCCCCTCGACTTACACACGCTTTCACGATGTGAGTGTCGACTTCCTGGCCATTCGTATTCTCGATGATTTACGAGAAATACGATCGCTGGCCGAACAGGCAGAGCATCTTACCGGAATCGATCCGGAGCTGGCTGCTCTCCTGACACGAATTCGCAGCGGTCTGAGCGACCAAGCGACCAGCCTGGAAAAGGCGCTCATCCAGGCCAAGATTCTTGCCGCTCAAACGTCCGATTCAGCTTGACACTCAAATCCAGCACGAGGCAACTTCTCACGGCAACTCGGGAGCCTCCCATGTGGTTCGACACCCACGCGCACCTGTTCCTCTTGGAAGGTCATCACGCTTCGGAAACACATCCGACGGCGACGCTTTCTGAGGTCGTCCAGACAGCTTTCGATCAAGGTGTCACGCGGATTCTTTGTGTGGGAATCGATGTGGAAACGAGCCGGCGCAGCGTCAATCTGGCGCACCAGTTTTCCGGTCGAGTGTGGGCTGCCGTGGGAATCCATCCGAATTCGGCCAGCGGCGCGTCCTCGGCGGATTGGGATGAGATCGTGGAACTGGCGCGGGACAATTCCGTAATCGCCGTCGGTGAAACGGGTCTCGACTGGTATCGTGACTATACACCGCCTTCCGTTCAGGTCGAATGGTTTGAGAAACACTGGTTTCTGGCGCAGGAATTGGGAAAACCCCTCGTGGTGCACTGTCGTGATGCGGAAAGGGATATGACGGAGATCCTTTCCCGCTGGACACGTGAAGGGACGGTCCGGGCGGTCATGCACGCGTGCGCCGCGCCGTGGGAAATTGTCAGCCGATGGCTGGACTGGCAAGGAGTTGTTGTCAGTTTTGCGGGGTCAGTGACATACAAAAACACGAAATTTGCGCCCCTTCGAGAAACAGCACAGCGCGTGCCCGCAGACAGAATCCTGGTCGAGACCGATTGTCCGTATCTAGTGCCGGAACCCTATCGTGGGCGGGTCAAGACGTCTGTGCCCTTGCATGTGAAAGACACTGGTCAGTTTTTAGCGAAGCTGCGGGGCGTGTCACCCGAGGAGCTGGCCACTCAGACCACGGAGAATGCGCTGAGGACGTTTGGTATTTCCCCTCAACAGGAGGGCTCTTGATTGACCTGGAGAATGCGGTCCGTAATAATCACAAGGGCGATTTGTCGCGGCGCTTACGTCTGGCGACAGTGTGTTCACCTGGTGTGTTGGTCCCAGGTGCGTGGAGGGGAGCCGCTGGCGAGACGCCGGTTGGCAGATGACGGAAACTGATCCTCGCCGTTGCAAAAGGCTTGGGGGGACCTCTTGAAAACACGCAACATGCGATTTGAGCGGCCCATTTGTTTTGTATTTTCATCACGGTGATTTTGGGCTGCTATCACCCGGGAAGAAGAATGTCGATTGTCTTCTAGAACGGTGACTCGTCGGAATGCACGACCATCGCTTGGAATCTTTTACGGAAGGTCCGGCCCCCGCTTGGG
>NZ_JACIYL010001030.1 GCF_014359955.1 Thermogutta sp.
TGTGCTTCCAGGCATTCTCGGGAAAATGGCTACACTTGTGAACCCTCACGTGCCGGGACAAAAACGTCTGCCAGATTTCCTTCCCGCGAAAGGACGTCGGCGGGCTCGCGTGGCTCTGTTCGTGGGGTGTGTGGGCGACGCCATGTTCCGGCATATTCACTGGGCGACACTCCGTGTGCTGCAGGAAAACGGTTGTGATGTGTTGATTCCCAGGGGACAGGGGTGTTGCGGGGCCATTCACTATCACACGGGTGATGAGCGTGGGGCCAAAAGACTGGCGGAGCAGAACGTCCGTAGTTTTCCTGTCCGTGACCTCGATGCGGTGATCGTCAATCATGCGGGCTGTGGTGCGATGCTCAAAGAATATCCCCACTATTGGGCAGATGGGGATCGTGAACAGTATGCAGAATTCAGCAAGAAAGTGCGCGATATTTGCGAATTTCTTGACGATCTGGGAACGAAAACGCCGGAAAACCCGTTACCTCTACGAATAACCTACCACGACGCCTGTCACCTTGCGCACGCCCAGCAGATTCGGCGGCAACCCCGAGCGCTGCTCTCAAAAATTCCCGGGCTGGAACTTGTGCCGTTGTATGAGAGTGAATTGTGCTGTGGCTCTGCGGGCAGCTATAACCTCTTGCAGGATGCCATGGCCATGCGGTTGGTCAAGCGGAAGGTCGATCGCATCGTGGAGACACGCGCGCAAGCCGTGGTGGCTGCCAATGCCGGATGCCTGCTCCATATTGGTCGCGAGGTGCGACGGCGTCGGCTGGGTTTGCTTTTGGCCCATCCGGTTGAGCTTCTGGACTGGAGTTATCGGGGTGTCACACCCCCGCAGCCCGGGTTCGACGTGGAATACCGTCCCTAGCCATTACTGCCCTCGCTTGTCAGGGCCTTGGTCAGCGCTTCTACGAAGAAATAGTCTCCCCACATAACGGACTCGTCGACGCCAAGGTTTTTTCGCGTGTGATACACGCCGTGTTTGAGGATGCCTTCCCAGCCCGGGGTCTCAATCGCGAGGTATTCAGGGTCGCACAAAGCGGACAGCATCACAAGGGCCGTGTTCCGGTAAACCAAGCCCCGCTCCGGAGAGGGAGTTTGTTTTGCCAGATCCCACAGACCGCTGGCCGCAATGGCGGCCGCCGAGCTTTCTTTCTGCCGACCCCAGGGCGGAGGCTGCGACAGATCGGCATGGAAATCCCAATATGGGATTTTGTCGTCAGGAAGGTGCGTGATCCAGTATTCAGCGTTTCGTTCCGCCACTTCCAGAAACTCGGGGTTGTTTGTCA
>NZ_JACIYL010001031.1 GCF_014359955.1 Thermogutta sp.
GGCCACCCTTCTCGAATCGCTCGTTCATGTGGAGAGGGTCGTCCTTTTGGAGTGTGACTTCCCGATCGTTTGGGAGCGGATTCAGAGAAATACAGGTGGAGACAGAACGGGCCGGCAGGACGACACTCCGGAGCTTGTTCGGTTCAAGTTCGCGCAGTACCTGGCGGAAACGAAACCCCTCGTTGACTATTACGCGAATCGCCAAGTTCCCATCTTCAGGATTGCAATTGACGCGGGTACTTCGCCAGACCAACTCTACCAGGTCCTGCGGCATACACTTGAACAGGATTCCCGCAAACGTGTCTCGCTATCCCAGGGCACCACAGCACCATGATGGCCTTTTCCCCCCAAGTTAAGGAATGGTGTGAGCGGTTGCACGCAGCCGGGTTGGCTGTATCGCGAGAGGCGGTGGAACGGCTCTGTGAGGCGAGACCACCCGAGAGTCTTGAAGATTTCGTTCGGCAACTGGAGCAACTCGGTCAGTTGACACACTGGCAGGCTGAAGAGTTGCTGGCTGGGCGGGAGCGATTTCTGATTGGGAAATACCGGCTCCTTCAAGCCCTGGGGCGGGGAGGAATGGGGGAGGTCTTTCTCGCCGAGCATGTCACTATGGAACGTCGCGTGGCGATCAAACTGATCGACCCGCGCCTGCCTCCTCCGGCTCTCGAACGATTCTTCAATGAAGTCAGAATAATCGCGGCGCTGGACCACCCGAACATTGTCCACGCTTATAACGTGGACATGGAGAATGGCCGATATTACCTCGTCATGGAATATGTCGAAGGGGTTGATCTGGAGCAACTCGTTACGAAAGAGGGACCTTTACCGTGGCGCAGGGCGGCGGGTCTGGTTCGGCAGGCGGCCACCGCACTCGCGTATGCGCATGATAAAGGGATCGTTCACTGTGATATCAAGCCTGCCAACCTGATGGTTACGCCACAAGACGTCGTGAAGATCCTTGATCTCGGGCTGGCCAGGCTCCGCAACAGTCCCGCGGGACAATCATCGGAAACAGCCGTCCTGGGAACCATCGATTACATGGCCCCGGAGTTGGCCCTGCAGCCTGAGAGCGTCGATGGACGCGTGGACATATACTCTCTTGGGTGTGTTCTATTCTTCTTGCTCGTGGGAAAACCACCTTTTCCCGACGGGAGCCTGTCGGAACGAATCATCAAGCATCAGACCGCCTCGCCACCCGACCTGAAAAAACTCCGACCTGATGTGCCCGAGGAACTGAATCTGCTCTACCGGAAATGCCTCGCCAAACTGCCGGGCGAGCGGTTCCAGAC
>NZ_JACIYL010001032.1 GCF_014359955.1 Thermogutta sp.
CCCGTCGTAGTCCACGATCATGCTCCCGCCCGGCCAGCTAAAGGGTGGGTAGTTCCGCAGGGAAGCCCCCTGATTGCAGGCCACCACGTAGGCCAGGTTTTCGATGGCCCGTACCCGGTTGATGAGCGTCCACCATTCCATCGGCGAGGCGGTTCCCCACGGGTCCATGTAGGCTGAAACACGCAGCAACACTTCGGCGCCTTGGAGGGCGAGCTGGCGAATGGCCTCCGGGAACAGCCAGTCGTAACAGATGGCCACGCCGATGGAGCCAATCTCCGTCTGGGCCACCGGAAAGAGAGGTTCCGGGTAGTCGGGAAGATCGTGGGGACTGGTATGGAGTTCCCAGGGAATCCACGGGTGCACCTTGCGATACTTCAGAAGGAGTCCCTCAGGACCTACCAGGCACGTCGTGTTAAAAACATGGCCGGGATAGCGGGAATCCTTTTCCAAAAAGCTGCTTGTCTGGATATAAATCCCAAGTTTACGGGCCAAGTCGCAATATCGATCGAGAAACTCATTGGGGATGGGCACCGCCAGCCGATCGTGGAGTTCCTCCACGGTTTCGAACACGGGGGCCACCTGAGCAAATTCAGGAAAGACGACCAGCTTGACCGGGAAAAAGGGCTCGTAACCCTTGACGGCATACTGGGCCATCTCCAGCATGCGACCGACGTTTCGGTGAATGCCCGCCATATCCACGGGGTTGGGCAGGTTTGTTTGACAGAGCGCGGCATAATAACGCTGTGGTGACTCAGCCATAAGTCGTCCTTTGCCTTCCGATCACACTTGGGCTTACCGAGGATGCTTCCTCGTCACGGCACTTTACCGATCTTGTTTTCGGGCCTGGCTTGATGTGAAACGATGCAATTCGCCCCAGTACACGGCACCCTTTCAGATAACGCCGGTCCCGTGGACGCACGCGGCGGGCAAGGCGGTCCTACCTGCCGGTGCTTATGAGGAGATTTCGACTCCTGCCCCGTCGTGGTGCTGATTCAGGTCTGGTTCTGAATCTACGGATGGTTCAAGGAAGATTCTTTTGATGCGACGGCGATCTCCTTCCAGAACCGTCAGGCGGACATTGGCGATCACCAGAGACTCTCCCATGTGGGGCACACGGCCCAGATGCGTCATCATCAAGCCGGCAATCGTGTCATATTCCTCATCTTCCGGCAAGTGGAGATTGAGCCGGCGATTGATTTCTTCCACCCGCGCTGAACCACGCACCTCTGCTCGGCCATCTTCGCGAAGGATGATCTCCTGAACGGTCTCCTGATCGAGTTCGTCCTCA
>NZ_JACIYL010001033.1 GCF_014359955.1 Thermogutta sp.
TTACCTCGATTTTGTATGCCCCATGGACTACACGAATAATCACGACCAGTTCGTCCGGTGGGTGAAAAACCAGTGGCAGGCCACGCAGGGAAAAATCCCCATGTATCCTGGGATCGGCGCTTTCCGATTAGACGGTCCCGACCAGGTGGTTGGACAGATCGCGCTTGCCCGTCTGGCTGGTGTTCCCGGCTTCACCATTTTCAATCTTGATGAGCAGTCTCCGAAAATAATCTTTCCCGCAGTGAAGATGGGAGCCACGCGCCATCCCGCGACACCTCCCCATCGCATGCGGCCGTGACCCCAACACGTTGGAGGAACACAGGACCACCTGCCCATCACGTTCGGCTGTCGGTTTAGAGAATCCACTTCTCTTCCCCGGACACGACCATCGCGCTTCCGCAGGTATTCCGGGTCAG
This sequence comes from Thermogutta sp., assembly GCF_014359955.1. Lineage (GTDB taxonomy): Bacteria > Planctomycetota > Planctomycetia > Pirellulales > Thermoguttaceae > Thermogutta. The sequence goes on from NZ_JACIYL010001033.1 coordinate 417, forward strand.
GTTGGCCTTCCCATGTTGGGTAGTCACCGCTTCGCCGAGTGGCCACTCTATGCTCAGCTCTCTATTCAAACGTTGGGGCGATTCATCCATTTGCCCACCACACATCGAGTCTCTGGTACCGACAGCAGATCCCGAAATGTGGGGGTGGGTCAACTGTGGCGGGCAATCTCCGCGACGGCTTGGATTGCCGATTCGATCTCCTCCTCCGTGGTGAAGGGGCTGAGACTGAAGCGGACGGCCCCACCTCGTTCCACAGTCCCCAGCGTTCGGTGCATCAGGGGAGCACAGTGGATGCCCGATCGCACCTGGATGCCGTAATGCAGATCGAGGATGCTCGCCACTTCTTCCGGAGAATAACCGTCAATATTGAGACTCACCACACCCACCCGTTGCTCTGCAGAGGGAGGACCGTAGAGCGTCACTCCCGGTACTTCGCTCAATCCAGCCATCAGTTGGCTGGTGAGGGCGATTTCATGCTGGCGGATGGCCTCCAGCGTGCGGTTTTCCAGGTAACGGACACCCTCCACAAGGCCCGCCAGACCGGGTGCGTTGTGATTGCCCGGTTCGAATTTGTCGGGCAGGAAGTCCGGCTGGCGGTCTTCGTCACTGCGCGATCCGGTTCCTCCCATCCGCAGTGGTACCAATCTTTCTTCCATCCTGGGAGCCAGATAAAGGACGCCGGTTCCCATCGGTCCGAGGAGTCCCTTATGACCGGGGGCGGCCAACAGATCGATTTCCAATTCCCTGGGAAAAAGCGGGAGATGGCCCAGCGATTGCGCAGCGTCCACCAAAATGATTGCCTCACAGTGCCGCCGCACCAGTTTGACGATCTCGTCCAGCGGCTGCAGCGTCCCCACCACGTTGGATGCGT
>NZ_JACIYL010001034.1 GCF_014359955.1 Thermogutta sp.
CATTGAAGACAGTGAAATACCGCTTGCCGAACCGTTCCACGTAGACGCGCGGATGAGAAGAGCGAGCATGAGTCATCGGTTCCCAGCCGGCCTCCGCAACAAGTTTGCAAAGCGGCACATATTTTTTGAAAAGGGGACGATCTCGGTTGTACAACTCCGGCCGTGAGAAATAATGTCCGGTGGAAGCATTGGGGCTGAAGAATCCCGGAAACATGCCATACGCCAGCGACCTCGCCATGTATTTTTCCACGTGCTCGTGATCAAACTGATCGAAGTCAGTGTTCATGAGGAAGCAGTATGGTTTCTTTCCGCAGAGAGCACGACGATACAACAGTTCGCCATCGCTCATGGGTTGCCACTTTCCATGACGATTCCAGTTGGTTTCTGTTCCCAACACATCCAGCCATGGTACCAGCCAGCAGAGCTGCGACGGGGTTCCATTGGCCATCATGTACTTCCCCATCCCATGCACATCTTCGGCAATCGTACGGACGTATTCGAACACAATCAATCCCCGAAAGACCGCAGGTTGCAGGGAATCGCCGTCGTATGTGAGTGGGCGTTCGCCAACAAAATGGTCCCGGCGAAAGTCGAGCTCATCCGTGACATAACCCTCGCTGGAGTCGATGTATTCACCGTCCAGGTCTGCCTGGCGATTCGGCCCATAAAGACGCTCGCGGATCTCGGCGTTCCACTTCAGCCGGAAATCGGTAACTTCCCCTGGGATCTGCGGCAGAGAGTTCATGCTCCAAACGGCTCCATTACACCATGGAGTGTCGAGAAGCCGCACCGGGATTCGTCCATTCTGGTCCCGAAAACTGCTTGTCTCCCATGCTCGGGCCTGAGGACGTCCCAGCCCGGCGAGACGCTCTGCCTCTGCCACAGCCGCCTCATACGTGCGAGGAAGTTCCGGAGCCATGGGCATCCACCATGTCATCGGCTCCGTGTATCGGAAGGTCAGAATCCCATGGGCGTCATCCCACGCCGTTTCGTTGTCACCTTCTTTAAAGCGAAAGCCGAAGTCTTCCCAGGCCTCCACGCTCGAGATTTTGGCGAAAGGCATCCATAAACCCTGTTTCTCAATTCGCACACGAAAAACTTCGGGAAACATTTCATAGTAAAACTGAAGCGCGCCGCGAAATCCCATCTGGCCAGGAAACCGCCATTTGACGAGCCGCAGATGCGCTTCGCGCTTTTCCGGAGTTAGGGCGATGTCGTAAGTTGCAAAAAGGCACCGCAGACCAGCGTGGTAGCCGACCCGAAACACCGCAGGGAGCGTCATGT
>NZ_JACIYL010001035.1 GCF_014359955.1 Thermogutta sp.
GTGCCAGGCTGCACGATCGGGCCCAGAATATGCGTGGGCAGCCCGAAACGTTCCAGCAACTCGGTCGCCCATCGGCGCTCCACGGGATTGAAAAACTGAGTGGTGGTGGCGTCGGTAAATTCGTTGCATTTTTCGCCGGTCAGCATCCAGTGGAAGAGGTCCGGCATCATGAGCAGGCGCTCAGCGATGTCGAGAAGCGGGGAACCGGCGACTTTCATGGCCAGCAGTTGGTAGAGGGTATTCAGTTGCATGAACTGCAGCCCCGTTTGCCGGAAAATTTCTTCCCGCGGCACAATCTGAAAGGCCTTTTCCATCATGCCGTCGGTTCGGTGATCTCGATAGTGGTAGGGATTGCCCAGCAGTTCGTCGTTGCGGTCAAGCAGCCCGAAATCAACGCCCCAGGTGTCCACTCCCACGCTTGCCACCGTGGTGTTCACGCGGGATCCAGCTGCATAGAGTCCATTTCGGATGTGGGTCCATTGGCCGAGCACATCCCAGTAGAGCCGATTTCCCACTTCCACCGGCCCATTTTGGAATCTGTAAACTTCCTCCAGCTTTACCCGATGACCATCAAACAGACCCACCACGTGGCGCCCACTGGATGCCCCCATATCAATGGCAAGAAAGGCTTTGTCGGACATGGTCGATCACCTGTCTCTGGGGAGTCTCTGCGAAACCTCGTCCGTCCCTTGCAAGGTCATTGAAAGAAAACAATGCTGCAAAACCCAAGCCGTTATTTCCAAGCAACGGTGTTCATCGTGTTCGCCCAAAATGTGCCCACCGGCCTGGGACTTTTTGACCGGCGATCCTCCCCACCTCCCCAAAATCAGTCCGTGCAAGTGCGGCACGCGTTCTTCCACGCACCGAAGCGCTCCAAAACCCAACACGGGTTGCGTCATCCGGTGCGCGGGTTGCGTGTCTTCTCACGCTCTGTCAACGGGAAATAGTGGCCGGAAATTTGGGCCACGTCAAGCCCCTGCAGGATGAGAAATCGTCACGGGAACTGTTTCCCGCATCGCGATAAACGTTCCATATGCCGGCATCGCCATATTTTTCGTGCACCCGCGATACAATGAAACTCGACAGCACCGTTAGACGGGCGCTGGATCAGGTCGAGCACCAATGGACCCTACCAGTTTCCAAAATGCATTCCGTGAACTTGGAACCCAGGACTCCGCAAATCACCTGGGCTGGTCCAGCGACTTGACGGGCCTGTGGAGACAGTGTCAGGGCCGGTGCGGTGCTGATCCGCCAAAGATGTTTGGATCTCGAAAAAGAAGGC
>NZ_JACIYL010001036.1 GCF_014359955.1 Thermogutta sp.
GGAAAAAGGCATGGCCGAGCTTCGCCGGGGAGCCGAGATCAAAATCCCCGAGTTTTACAAGTACATCATCAAGTATGTCACGCCGCTTTATCTTCTGGTGGTGTTCTTTCTCTGGTTGCGTCAAAACTTTGTGGTCACATCTCCGGAGCAGAATCGTATCCGGCAGCTCTTTACCGATCCCGTCGTTGGGGGAATGGCTGTCTTCATCTTGGCCGTGGGAGTTCTTTTCGCCCTGTTGATCGCCCAGTCGGTGAAGAATTGGCGGCGGATCGAAGCCAGCCAGGAGGAGGTCGTCATATGACACTCGGAGGCTGGATCGTCATGTTGCTGTCAGTCGGGGGAGCCACCGCGCTGCTGGCCTGGTGCCTCTATAAGGTGCTGACCACGCCGGGAAGCGAAGAGCATCTCCATGGCCAGGTGGATATTCACACCCCCGACATGGATGCTGAGTAATCCGGTCGTTTTACTCTTCTTTTCAGCCGCTGGCGGGACTCTCGGAAATCCGTGACCGGGCGCGGAAATTCGCGAGTTTGCCGACCCAGCCCGCCGTTTCCTGGCCGCGGCATTTGCGTCATAAGTGACGGATTGTCAATGAGATCGGGAAAAATGGCGCCCGTTTCTGGTAAATGGTATCCTAATTGCGTTAACAGCTCATCGACAGGAAGCTGCGAATTGCAACTGTAAAAATTGCTGCACGGGGTGACTCGATGGTCGGAACAACTTTAGAGCTGCGAGGGTCGCCGTTCTTCCACGAGATTATCCGGGAAGTGCCCGGTGGCGAGCGCATCGTCCGCTGTTTGCAGTGCGGCACGTGTGGCGGAAGTTGCCCCAACGGGGCGGACATGGAGTACACCCCCCGCACCATTTTCGCCATGATTGCCGCCAACGAGCGGGAGAAGGTCCTCAAAGCGAACACCATGTGGTTTTGCGTCTCCTGTTATTTCTGCGTCAGCCGCTGCCCGCAAAAGATTCCCATCACTGACATCATGTACGGGCTCAAGCGGATCGCCATCCGGGAGCGGATGTATCGGGATACCGACGCGCCGGCTCTGGCCAAGACCTTCACGGATCTGCTCGACAAATATGGGCGGAGTTTCGAGCTGGGCCTGGCCAGCCGGTATTACCTGTTCAATCGGCCGCTGGCCATGCTCAAGATGGGGCCCCTTGGGTTATCCATGTTTACCCGGGGAAGAATGGCCCTCTCGCCGACGCGCATCAAGAACATTGATCAGCTTCAAGCCATTATTCGCAAAGCACGCGAACTCGGAGGGCATC
>NZ_JACIYL010001037.1 GCF_014359955.1 Thermogutta sp.
GCTACTCTCTACCGAGATGGGTTATCGAGTCATACGCTCATTGTAAGGCAGCGAGCGAATTTCGACACCCTCAGAAAGCCGGCTTTTTGGAAAGATTTCGGTAGCACTCAGCCGGGAGTTTGCGTGTCGGTCAGGCTGGAACAAACCGACGAGCGACTTCACGAGCTCCGACTGCACAGGTGTTGCCGTGCTGAGCACAAACGGTATAGTGGGTGGCAGTTTTGTTGAAACGAGAGTTCCACAGCAGGGAACGGGGCAACGCCTCTGGCGACAAATTCAACTGGTCGGCGGACGGCTGGCGGATTATAATTATTAAAATGATCACTTAACTGATTTATCTCGGCGGACCGGTCGCGTCTCGGAGGGGGTGACGCGGAGCCGAGAGCCAAAAATCTCCCGTGGGACGGTTGGGGAATTGGGACGTGAAGTCGTCGCTGACAGACGAAGTAAGATAGAGAAATAAGTTTCCCGGCCAGCCTGAGCATTCGTCGGGAACGGGAACTCATTTCGCACGGGCGGCTCGGTGGGCCGGCTGATGCTCCACATCGCGGTTTCGGCTTGCCCTACTTGACCGCGACCGATCGAACGGATGTGAACGGACATGCTTGAACCTGGCGCCGTCATCAGCCTCACAGTTGTTGGGTTGATTTTTCTATTGCTGGCGACTACTCGACTCGCCCCGGATGTTGTTTTGATGGGGGGGCTAACAGTACTCCTATTGGCCGGTTGTGTCACCAGTCAGGAGGCGCTTCAGGGGTTTTCCAACGAAGGAATGATCACAATTGCAGTGCTTTTTGTGGTGGGGGCGGGACTGGTGGAAACGGGGGCGGTTTCCGCGTTGGCGGATACTCTTTTTGGTCGGGCGAAATCGGTCACGGGGGCCATCGCACGGGTGATGATCCCGACGACAGCGCTCAGCGCGTTCATCAATAACACACCCGTTGTCAGCATGCTCATCCCCGCGATCAACGATTGGTCCAGACAAAACCGCATTCCGCCCTCCAAGCTGCTGCTGCCCCTCAGTTATGCGGCCATTTTGGGGGGGACATGCACCCTGATCGGAACGAGTACGAATCTCGTTGTGAACGGACTTCTCATTCGCGCCTATGACCAGGGCCAGTTAGCCTGGGCACCCCACGTGACACGGGGACTGGGGATGTTCGATCCCATCTGGGTGGGCCTCCCTATCGCAGTGGCGGGAATCGCCTTTGTATTGATAAGCCATCGGTGGTTGCTACCGGCACGCGATCCGATCACACCAATCCGTG
>NZ_JACIYL010001038.1 GCF_014359955.1 Thermogutta sp.
TAGCCCCCCGTGAAAAATACGTGACGATCTACAGCGGGATTGAAGACAAACAATTTCTCCAGGCTCGCCAGCATCGCCAAACGATGCGAGAAAAACTTGGTTACACCGACGCCCACTTCGTGGTAGGGACCATCGCCCGGCTTTTTCACCTCAAAGGGCACGAGGACATCCTGCGAGCGGCTGGATACCTCATCCCGCGGTTTCCTCAGATTCGCTTCCTGTGGGTGGGAGACGGGGTATTGCGACCGCGGCTGGAACGTCAGATCCGCGAGGCTGGCTGGAGAAATTACTTCCATTTGGCGGGTCTCGTCCCTCCGGAAAGACTGCCTGAATGGCTGGCTGCCATGGATGTGGTGGTTCATCCCAGTCTGCGGGAGGGGCTTGCCCGAGTCCTGCCGCAGGCTTTGCTGGCGGGAATACCGGTCGTCAGCTATGACGTGGACGGAGCGCGGGAGGTTGTACAAACTGGAGAAACTGGTTTCCTTGTACCGGCTCGGGACTGGCTGGGCATGGCCCATGCGATCGCGCAACTGATGGAAACTCCAGGCCTAGGATCCCAGTTGGCAGAAAGGGGACGGCGCCTGTGCATGGAGCGCTTCCCTCACGAGCGGATGACTGCGCAAATCAGGAAGGTCTATGAGGACATCCTGAAAAATCGGAAAGATTGACCTGACAGACGGAATAGCCATATGAGACAAAATGACAAAACATTACCGGCCTTGCCCAGCTTTCGTCATTGTTTCCTCCGGAAAAAGCCGTTAAGATGATGCGGATGGTTACGTGCAGGGGCTTCCTGGGCAGTCGAGCCCCGCGGCCGGCACGCCGGTGTTGCAGATCGGACAGAACGAGCAGGGTCTTGTTAGAGCATCAGCGTCAGGTTATCCCGTGACTTCGGCAGCTTCCTTCATCGGGCCTTACCGGCTGGTCAACCCCGTCTATTTTGGGGCAACCACCCAACTGTGGCAGGCCTACCACGACGCCACCCATCGGTACATCGCGCTGAAATTCCTTCAGGAAAAATTTCGCAAGGATCGGGAACAAATTCGATCGTTACGGTGGGAGTACCAGGTGGCCGGCCAGTTCGACGACGAGCGAATCATCAAAATCTACGAATTCAACACCGACAAAGGCATCCCCTACCTGGCCATGGAGTGGTTCAACGGAGGGAACATGAAATCCCTCATACGTCGCGGGTTGCCGGAATACGCCCACCTGGTCCGCAAGATCATTTTCCAGTGTATCGAGGCCGTCTCCTACCTTCACC
>NZ_JACIYL010001039.1 GCF_014359955.1 Thermogutta sp.
GGAAGCCCTCGCCGCCAGTACCCCCGAGGCATGGGAAAAAGCCAAGCAGGCCAGCGAGGAGAACCTCGGACAGGCCGAAGAGCGGATGAAAAAGTCCCTTGAAAAATACGATTCGCCTACCCTCCGCGAGCTTTATCAGAAATTCCAGGAGGCTTTCCAGGCGTGGAAATCTGTGACCAGCGAGGTGGTGGCCAAAGCGGCTCACCCTGATCAGCGCGAGGCCGCCACGGAAATCAGCAGGGCCGCCTCGGTGGCCCGTTTTGACGAGGCCCGGCATATCCTCGATGTGATGCAGGACGAACAGCAGGCCCAGATCGAACGGGTCCTGAAAGCGACGGCCGAGCGGAATCGTGCGATTGCTGCAGATCAGCACGCTGTCGAGACGGCTGCAGAGGAGATGGAGCAGAGCAGCCATCAAGTCCGAAACCGGGCACGGAAGATCCTGTTCGTGTTCCTTAGTTCTGTCGTTCTCGGCGGGATTCTCTGTATGGGGGGCGTCTTTTATCTCATTCGGACGACACTTCGCCAGATTCGCACGACCGCCGAGATTCTCCGAGACATTGCTGAGGGTGAGGGCGATTTGACGAAGCGGCTCCCGGCCGATACACGTGACGAATTCGGTGAACTCGCGATGTGGTTCAATCGATTTATTGACCGTTTGGAGGTCCTCGTGGCCAATGTGGTGGAGAGTGGCAACCAGTTTGCTGAGGGCTCGCAGATTGTGGCCACTCGTTCGCAGGATATCGCGGCGGGGGCGCAAAGCCAGGTTGAGGCGATCGAATCGGTGACCCGCTCCGTGGAAACCCTGAGCCAGTTGATTCAGGAGATTCAGCAGAAAGCTGCGGAAGCAGCGGTGCAGGCCCGGGATACCGATCAATTGGCTCACACGGGCGCTCAGTCGGTTGAAAAGTCGATGGAATCGATGGAACTGATACGGGCGAGTGCCAATCAGATCAGCGAAATCATCGGTGTCATTTCGGACATTGCCAGCCAGACCAATCTGCTTGCCCTCAATGCGGCGATTGAGGCAGCCCGGGCAGGTGAGCACGGCATGGGCTTCGCCGTGGTGGCTGACGAAGTCCGCAAGCTGGCAGAACGATGCAACCGCGCTGCCAGCCAGATCACGGCACTGATTAAGGAGTCCACGGACCGGATTGTGGAGGGTGCGCAACTGAGCGAGCAGGTGGGAGGAGCCCTCCAGAAGATTGTAGCGGCGGTGGAGAGTACTACTCAAATGATCTCCGAGATTGCCGATGTGACGC
>NZ_JACIYL010000104.1 GCF_014359955.1 Thermogutta sp.
GTTTGAAGTCCTGCGCCAGGGAAAATGGGTAGAACTTGTCAGAGAGCCGGGATATCCGGCGGGCCTTAACCACTGGATGACGCTGGATTTGACGCAGCTGCTGCAAAAAGGTGACCGGACACTCCGCCTGAAAACAAATATGGACCTGTATTGGGATCGGATTTTCCTTGCCGCAACGCGCGAGGGCAGAATCCAGCAATGGGAGATTCATCCCAGCACCGCAAATCTGACATACCGTGGCTTTCCGAGGGAGTACACGCCGGACGGCAAGCAACCCGCTCTCTTAGACTATGAAAGTGTAGATCTTACTTTTCCATGGAAGTGCATGCCAGGATATTACACCCGATTTGGTGACGTGACAGAACTCGTTACTCAGCGTGACGATGCATTTGTCATCATGGGGCCCGGCGAAGAATTGACGCTGCAATTCAACGTTCGCGAACTGTCCGAACCACCCCCGGGTTACATCCGCTCCTGGATCCTGAAAACTGACAGTTTTTGCAAAGACATGGATCTTCACACTGCGGCGGGAGACCGAGTGGAACCTCTTCCATTCCATGAAATGCGATCCTATCCGTATAGCCCGCCGGAGAAGTTTCCTGAAACACCGGCCACAATCAAAGCGCGAGAGGTTTACAACACTCGGTGGATGGGGGCGCGCAATGAACACTCGTTAGATTCTATTGCCTGGAATGAAAGATAACGGCAAGACGACGAACCAGCGCAACACCGTTACATTCATAGAATTGGCAGGTGACAGCTTTTACGCCCCGCTGCCAGACGGGCACAGGTATGGCCTTTTCCGATGAACTTTCAGGCTCGATGGTTGAAGACAGGAATCATCTCGACCTCGGCCTTAGCTTCTAACAGCCGATCTACTGTGGCATCTGCGATTCCGGGATGAGTTTCCCGCTTCGAATAATCCCAGGAACCACCCGGCATTTATTCGCGTTGACCTTGTCCCATTCGATCGTGCCAAAAATACCACGATATGGTGAAAGCGCGATCAGGTGTTTGTAAATGTCAACGCGGTCTATGTTATCGTGTTCCCCCTGTACTGACCGAGCAATAGCATCTACAAGCATGCGGACCGCATCGTAGGTCAACAGCACTGCATAGTCCGGCTCAACACCGAATTCTTTCCGGAACGCCTCCACGAAATCGTGCGACGTTTGACTGTCGTTTGGAATAAGGCACGGACAAATGATTCCCTCCGCTTGCTGGCCGAGCGATTTAACAACATTCACGCGCGAACCACGCGCGTCGCAGAGAATGTGCACGTTCGAGTTACGACAACGGATCTCGCGGACAATGGCAACAAGAAGTGACTGCGGGGCACTCACTACCAGCCAGTCGGGTGATTTCCCCAGCGATTCCCCCACTGCTTCTTTCACGGCTTGCTCCTCGTGTGGAACAAGAATAACCGAATTAACCGGGCAGCCAAAATGGAGGAGCCACTTGTTTAACTCACGCCAGAACCACTGAGAATCATGGTCACTCCCTAAAAGGACCGCAACTCGTTGCGGACGACCGGCAACGATTCGACGAGCCAGAATTGGAGCGATGAGGTGGTCCCCCGGGGCCAGCGCGAAGATCCACGGCACGCCTGCCAAATTGGTCGTCTTGTCAGTGGCTACCGGCGAAAGCAGAGGCAAATGTGCCTTGGCGACGATCGTTTCGGCGAGATGAGTGGTTTCGCCGTCTGTTCCGCCGATGACCCCGGCAACATTTTCCTGAAAAATGAGTTGTGCAAGGGCGGAGGCTCCGTCCGACCATGGAGAACCCTTGACGAGGGGAACCAGCCGGCACGGCGGAAGCCTGTCGCGCAGCTCTCTGGCTGCATCAGTGAGACTTCGTTGAGCCGCCCACCATAGACTGGCTGTTCCCAGATCATCGATTCCCGAGGGACCGAAATATCCGATAATGACCTCTTTCTTTGTCGCCATCACCGAACCACGAAGGAGCGGCGTGGCATTCTCCGGATCCCGGAGCTCAAAAAAAGGATGGATTGATCGCTCAAACGGATAAACAATTCCGTTATCCGGGCCGTCCGCAATAAGCTCAGCGGTTGGGGTTTCCCAAGCGGTCAATATTCCCACAATCGCGAAAAAAATCACGCACGCTCTGCCCATAAATTTGGACAAGCGTGGTCTTATGGGCGCGGAGTATAACAACTGTCGCATGGGAACCGGTGGTCGCAGCCGCCAAGTCTTAATCGAGAGTTAATTTTGTGAAACCTGAACACACCGAGCGGGCACCTCTTTCGGAAGGCCAAGGTCTTCTCTGGAGTAAAACTTCCACTCATTGTTTTCTCGGACCGCAAGATAAGCATCACTTGCCCGGTCTAAAACCGCCGTCAGCATTATATCGCCGGTAACCCCATGCCACGGATCGCGCCGCGTGGCCAGTACATCCCGTATCTTGGCGCGATTAAGCCCGGCGAGCTGGATTGCCCAAATCAATAGCTGAGTTCCATCGTAGGCATGCGCGGCATACGTTTCCGGCTCACAGCCGAATCGTGCCTTAAATTTCTGGCGAAATTCTTCCAGTCGGGAGTCATTTCGCGCGGGGTTCCATGGCGAAGCACAAACCACGCCTTCTGCATTTTGACCGGCGATTTTCACGAAATCGTCCAGCAGACAGCGATCGCATGCAAAGAAGGGTTGCTTCATGCCCATCTCGCGCATCTGGTTGAGGATGCGGGCACCATCTTCAGCGTCACCCCAATGGACAATCGCTTCCACCTGGGCGTCCGCCAGGCGCTGCAGCTCTAAAGAAAAATCCTGCTGCCCCACAAAGTAAGCCATTTCGATCGGAACAGGCCGTTCCAGGCGACGGCTCGCATCCCGAAATTCCCGCACTCCGAAGCGGCCATAGCGGTTGCTCGCTCGGATGATGCCCACCCGATTGAGCCCCAGCTTCTTATAGATATAATCCGCCAGAAGATAGCACTGACGCCGATCATCCGCAATAACCCGAATAACCCATGGAATATTCGTTTCGATAAATGTCGGATCGGTGTCGCCCGTGTTGATCACCGGGATTTCAGCTTTCAAAGCGACTCGAATCGCAATGTGACTGTTCGCTCCGTCAATCGTACCGATAATTGCCCAGACATTCTCTTTGTAGGCCAGGCGGATGATCTCATCTCCGGAAGATCCCCACAGGCCGTTATCATTACGCACGACCAGCTCAAACGGGATTTTACGCCGCCAGTACCCTCCTGCGGCATTCGCTTCCTCGATGGCAAGCTGGCAGCCGCGGAGCATCATCTTCCCGAGGTTCTCCTCATGACTTTTTCCGCCGGTTGCCACCGATACGGTCGGTTCAATAGGGCCTAAAAAACCGATCTTTACTGTGTCAACATGTGTTGGTTCAGGAATACCTCGCCCGGGCCCGGTGTATTCCATCTGTGTGAGAAAATGTCTTTTAAACGGCTGAGTCAGCCGTCCGAACGGATCCAACTCTTTAGGTGTATCTGCGTAAACCGGGTCAATGCGCAAGGGGAGTTGCGGCACCTTATAGGGCCCCGCCTGATTGATTCGTTCGAGGATGCTCAGTGTGTACTCATCAACGGGAAACGGGAATTTCTCCGGATTTGCAGAGGTTCGACTGGCCGTCCCCACTGTGGGACCAGAATCCGCAGCCACAGCAGCGCCTGTATAAAATGGCACCACAATGAGCAGCAACGCCACAACAGCAGTAAGCCGATACATAGCTCAACCCTCGCCAAACTGTTTATCGATTGGTACAGATTCACACTACTTTTTGCCTTCCGCGTTTATTTTATCGAGCCATTCGGGATGTCGTTTCACTCCCGGGTAGTAACCCCGGCCAATACCATGCGAAAGTCCCTTCGCGGTTCCGACCCATACATCATCGCCATCAAAGTCCATCGCGATAATGAAGTTATGGGCGATACTCGTTTTGAGAGGAACTTCCTTGATTTTTCGTCCCTGGCGGAAGACCTCCGCGCGGCCCGCCGGGTCATCCCCGTTGCGATAATACGAGACGTAAGTATCGGTAGCGTAGTCAGCAACGACGCCAAGTCCCTTGTCGGTGCACATCCAGCATTCCTGAGCGGATCGGGCCCGAAGGGCGTTGGTAAAGTCGCTGGGAATTCCAGTTTCGTGGGCATAAAAACCCCGCCAGTATCGACCGTCGTAGCGACACTGACCGAAATAGGTCGAGATCCACAGCGCTCCGCCAACGTAGTTGGCCGCGGTCGTAATGACATGTATGATTCCGTCATCCCGGAAGAGGTCAATCTCCATCTCCCGATCGGGATCGAGATAGACCTTCCACCTTTCGGTCGGCACGTCAAATTCGAGGCAGCCGCTTCCCCACACGGCAAGGAAAATCTTATTCACCTCGGGCGAGTAAAAGACGTTATAGTTCCAGATTTCCTCCATCGGCGCGTTTTTCTCGGTGAAAATCGTCCATTCTTTCGTTGTTGTATTGTAGCGGCTCGCCCCGGCAGTAGTCGCGCACCACACGTTATCGTGTTCTACTGCTATTCCATAGACGACATTATTGACCAGTCCACTGTTCAATTGATGAAAATGATCAAAACGCCCCCCGGAGAGGCGAGCCACACCGCCGCCGAAAAGCGCCAACCACACGTCGCCGGTTTTGGGGTCGACGTCAATCCCGGTTACCGCCCGCCAAGGAAGGCCGTCTTTCTCCTTCCACACAGTGAATTTCCGTGTCTTCTTGTCGTAACACGCCAGACCGTCTTCCGTTCCCACCCAAACCTTCTCGCCTGCACAGCGCACTGCGAAAATGTGATCGTTGGGTAGTCCATCCTCTTCTGTAAAGTTTTCCCACTCCGTGTAAACATACGGTAAATCGTCGTCCGTAACGTTATCCACGCTTTGACCAAAGGCCAGCTTGGGCAGCTGGGCATTCGGGGCTTTCTCCCCAGAGGCGGTCTCAGCCCATGCTGAGCCGATCGCGAGTAACGATATCATTACCCATAGAAATTCGGCGCGCCACATACTCGCTCCCATCCTTTCAATGATTTACAACGTCTTCAAATATTCAATCAAGTCATTCAATTGATCCTTTGTAAGATCGTTCGTCACGCCATGCGTATCGTAGGGGTTGTGCACAGTCCAGATTTCCTCCAGTGTCGGCGCAATGCCGTTATGGAGATACGGGGCAGAATTATAGATGTTCAGAAGCTGCGGCGTGTCAAAGACACCGTGCCGGTCCAGTTTCATTTTGGTGCCCACATCGTGACTTCGACGGTCCGTGTACAGCGGCGGCGGATGACACGTGACACAGCGTTTTTCCGGCGGGATCAATCGCCCATCGTTCGTATAAATTCTCTCGAAAATAGCCCGACCGCGTCGCTGCGCCGGCGTCAGCGGGGCCCCGACCGGGCGATGCCGATTCGGTGCGAGCGGAATCGTGCAGATATAGTAGTCCAGGGCCGTCAATTCCTCCGGTGTAAAAGGCTGAATGCGGGTGAAGAAGACGGCGAGGCGCGTGCCGCACTGCCGGGACAACGTCGGGTTGATCCCTTCCCATTTGAACGGGGATGTGTCAAGGATTCCTCTGAGAGTTCGGTTATCGACAGGGTTGACCCCAATATCGTCTTCAATATCATACGTCAATCCTTCGACATGCCCGTCGGGATGACAGCTCGCACAGGAAAATTGCCTGTGAAACGTATTCTTTGCGCTATGGAAAATGCGTTCGCCGAGTCGTTCACGGGTGATAATCTTCGGACCGCCCAGATCGATTGTTCCCACGAGGTCCAGCGATTGGATATCGATGACGCCGATCGAATCGTCGAGAGAATTGGCCACAAGGAGCCGTCCGCGCTTCTTGTCGAGCGCAAGCCCCCGTGGACAATGACCGACATCAATCTGCTTGATGACAAATTCGGTGGCAGGTCCGAGGTGATTGGGCAGAATAGCTTTTCTATCTTCGCCTGAGTATGAAAGAATGACCGTTTCAAGCTTTTTAAGATCGATAACGGCCACGCGGTTATTTCCCGAACTGCTGACAAACGCCCGAAGACCATCCGGGCTGATGACCACGTCGTGGGGATCGGGGAAGCATTCACCCGGTTCATCAAGCAGTACTTGATCAATCCGACCATCGGCCCAGAAAATTCCAAGCCCGTTAGTGACGGTCCAACCTTGGAGGAGACGCGTGATTGGAATCACGTTCTTGTGTCGGGCCAAGGTAAACAGTGCAAATCTCTGCTTCGGATCCCAGGTGACTCCACGGAGACCGTTAGCCCCCTCGGCGACCGGCCGATTCACAACCTGGGCCGTGCTCGTATCCACGATGGTCAACTCAGTCCGAGCCTCGGTACGGAACGGTACGAACCGCGAGTAGATATTCGTAACGACAAGCCATTTTCCATCCGGTGAAAGGCTCAACGACCAGGGACCGCGTCCCGCACTCAATGTTTTAACGACTTTGAACGATTTTAAGTCAACGACCGATATATCGTCCGAAAGAAAGTTACAGACATACAAATATTTTCCTTGTAAGTCAGTCAACAGTCCATGTGGTTCATCCCCGACGGGAATCGTTCGCACCACTTTTTTGGCACGAAGATCGACGACCGACACCGAGTCGTCCAGTCGGTTACTCACAAATGCGAAGAGACCGTCCGGAGTAAACGCCACATCGTGCGGTTGATGCCCCACAGGTATTTCGCCACGCACCGTCATGGTGTTCAAATCGAGTAAAGCGATCGTATTGGAAGCCTCGCAGGCCACGACCGCCACGTCACAGTTCGGCGATACCGCTATATTGACCGGCGTTTTATATACCACTTCCGAATTCTTAGTCGAGGGATCAGGCTGGGAAGGATGAGCAATTTTGGCCATCATCTGGTCAAAATCGAACGGTTTATCCGGGCTCGATTGATGGCATTCGAGGCAGGTTTCATGCGTGGGCTTCTTGAGCGAGCCGTCCTGCTGGGAAGGGTCACGCCGTCGCGACTCGACGTGCTGACTTCCCGGACCGTGACAGGCCTCGCATCCAACGCCTTCGAACAAGCTGTAGCTCTCGCGGATTGTCGCAGCCCGCACATGATAGGCTGTCGCGTGACACTTCAGGCATTCGCCAGCCGTGCGCGGATCTCCCTCCACACCGCGTTTTTTCGCCAATTGCTGTCCCTTGGTCGAACTCAAACACGCATACGCCCTGGCGTGTTTACTTTCAAGCCACTTGCTGAACTGCCATCCGGAGTGGGAACCATCGTGACAATCCGCACATACTGCAGATCCAACAAGGGCGGGCTGCGTCTTGTCCATGGGGGGTGCAGGCCGCTCCAGCGGTGAAAGCGACGCGTTAGCGGGAACCGGGTGTTTAATGGACTGCCAGCCTTTAGCAATATCGATACCGGATTTACCGAGTACGCGCTGGTGGGATTCCTTGGGCGCGTGACAGTAGATACAGCCTTCCAGGCCCGGCATGCGAAGCCCGCGTTCCATGGCCTTTTGCCGGTCCCGCATAATAGCGGCATCCGCATATTCGCTCCCGGGGCCGTGACATTTCTCACACTGAACACCGTCACGGATCGAGAAAGTCGGATCCAGTTCCCAGGGTTCCGCCTCTGCTGCCGTTGCGTGGCAACCCAGGCATATGCGAGACTGGTCCGGTTCCACAGCCACCCCGCTCAAGCGAGCGATCTGTCTGGCCTCGGGTTTGTGAAGGGCCGCATATGCGTGGGCATGCGCAGATTGCGCCCAAATGCCGCACTGATCGCCCAAAGAGTTCCCTTCATGGCACTCTGCGCATACCTTGACACCGACATAAACCGGCTGAAAATCGGGAGGTGCCGCCTCCACACTGTGAACCGCCCAAGCCACAGCGCAGATACTGACGACGGTCCCCGATATCCTCTTCCGCTTGACAAACGTCTTGCCGAATCGGAAGATAATCGTTCTAAATCCCACCATGCTCATTATCGCCGCATCACACTTTCGCATGCGCATATTTCTTGGATACTTAATATATTACATTGACATCTTACTCGACAGCTCTTCTATCGTTTTCCAAACGGCTTTGATCAGCTTTCACAGCGATTCCTTACTTCGGTTCAACCACTTTGAGAACCTGGTTCGCCTTCACGTTTTCCAATCGGGTTTTCTTCCCATTGGGCCAGGCTATCTCGACCCAGTCGGCCACGGTGTGGTCACCCAACCCAAAATGGACACGCGGGTCCATCTGTGACAGATATCCACGGGTCGGCACGGCGTCGCGGAACTGAATAAGCGACCCGGCCCGGACCGTGACTCTCGCACCGATCGCGTCTGTCTTTCCATTGGAGCGCTTGGGCCAAACCATGAGCCAATTCTTACGGTTCCCTCCATCGTTGCGTAAAAGCACGGGCCGATCATTGAGATTGATTATCAGAAGGTCCAGATCTCCGTCATTATCAAAGTCGCCGCACGCCACTGCCCGTCCTACATGCTTCTCGTGGAAATACGCCCCTGACCGGTGCGACACATCGACGAATTGGCGATTTCCCACATTCCTCAGAAGCACGTCCTCTTCCGGATATTCATGGTGGGCATCCCCATTCGCCACAAAGATATCCAGCCAGCCATCGTTATCGTAGTCGAAAATGACCGATCCCCAGCCGGTATACTGGCCGCACACGGCCGCGATTCGCGAACGCGCAGTCCAGTCCTCGAAATATTCACCGAAATTAATGAGTAAACAGCTATAATCCATATCCGGGATGAAAAGATCCAGAAGCCCATCGTGATCAATATCGCCAAAATCCGGTCCCATACTGGACACCCCCTGTCCTGCTTCTCCGAAGGCGAGTCCTCTGGGCAGGGCTTCGTTCCTGAACTTCCCTCCTCCCAGGTTCAGGAAGAAATCATTTGCCATTGCGTCGTTGGTGACATAGATATCGAGCAGGCCGTCATTATTCACATCGGCCACCGTCGCACTCATGCCGCGTCCTTCAGGATTCCACAGTCCTGTCTCTTTG
>NZ_JACIYL010001040.1 GCF_014359955.1 Thermogutta sp.
ACACACCCGCCGGCCAGGCCCAGCGGAGGCCTCGCCACCCAAATAAACACAAGACAATCCCCATAAAAGCAGGGATCACAGCCGCAGGATCGACGATCCGCACGTAGTAGAGCACGGAAATGGCTCGCGTGACCCCAGCCAGGACGAGACACATGATCCCGGCTGCCAGGGCGGACGGAGTGACGGCCAGCGAACTGAGGTCACCGAGAAGCTTTCGCCGTCTCCACAGAAGATATCCCGCGAAAATCGGTACCAAAAATCCATGATGGTAGTCGGCATCCTTGGCCCAGCGTTGAACGAGGACGAGGAGAGCGTCCCAGAAAATCACAACCAAAAGAACAAGAAGGCCCAAAAACGCCAACCAAATCCGCTTGTCCGGCGGTTTGTTCGCCACCTGGGCGGATCGATCGTCTCCGGTGTGTTGCATTTTCACGACCTGTGGCTGCACTTCTGTTGCGTTTTGCATCATTTCTTATTCTTGTTCTTGCCGCCTAGACTCAGCCAGCCTCCGCGCGTACTCCGTTCCCGTGGGTTGCGCAGGAGGTTTGCGTAACACAGTCCCGTTTGGGCAACCCTGATGCGCTCGTCCACCGATTGCCGCCGCGACATTCACCGATTCAGTGTGAGCCACACCAAAGCGATCCGGCGCGGCAGACAACTGGAATCCTACGCGGCAGCCAATCCCCGGGCGTCCCCCGATTGGGCTGATGGGTCCGCGTAAATTGGTCGAAATCGCAATCCGCGTGCCCAATCAAATACGAGCTACCTGGCAACGCTGATTCGGGAATGGACTTGCTCGAACCGGCCAGAACCGAGTGCGGCCCACGCCGAGAGCCCGGGAGGAAACCAGGAATGGGCCCAGATATTGCGTTGTTGGCCCGACCACAACCTCCTAACCTAGTCGCGGTCAGGATTCCGCCACACGAGATCCTGCCCCAGCGAGGCCGGCTTTCTCCCGAGCAACTCCTGCGGATATCGGTTCGCGCATCGGCGCGGCGAGTGGCTCGTTGCGCTCGCGATGAGGATAGAACTTGTCGAGACGGAAGTGTCACAGTTCCCCGTTGTCGCAAATCTCTCTGGCGCGGTCGCCCCATTGATCCGGCACTCCTCTGATGGATCGGAACCCCACCCCTTCAAAACCCATGCTTAGAAACCCATTTGGGGGCCATCCTGCCCTGGATTCCCCCAAAACAACGTTACGTGTGCGACGATATCAGCAAATCCAAGCGACGTACTGTACATCCAAATTGCAAAACTTG